>NZ_JBHXCW010000020.1:0-59912 GCF_042725365.1 Lentzea sp. NPDC060358
CCACGCTTTTCGGCGGTTTGACAACCCCTCCTGCTCGCAGCGAGTGCTTCGCACGGCTCGTGACGGGACCACCCCACCTGAACCTTCTGTTTCAAGCGCTTACTGCTCGGCTTCGCCGTCGCGGTTGCTCGCCTTCGCCGTCGCGGTTGCTCGCCTTCGGCTTCGCGCTTGCTCGTCTTGGCTTGCTACTTGCGCCTTCGCTCCAGCAGTACCGTGTCTCGCCACCTGCCGTGGTGCTGGGCGATTCGTTCCCGCAGGCCCACCGTCTTGAAGCCCGCCTTGTGGTGCAGCGCGATGCTCGCCCTGTTCTCCGGGAAGATCACTGCTTGCAACGTCCAGAGGCCTGCCTCGTCGGCTGCCTGGACCTGGTGGTGCAGAAGGGTTTTGCCCACGCCCCTGCCCTGGTGGGCGTCCGAGACGTAGATCGACGTCTCCGCCACGCCCGCGTAGCACTCGCGCGGGGAGACCGGGGCGGCTGTCGCCCAGCCCGCGATCTCGCCTGCTGCCTCTGCCGTCCAGCGGTGGTCGGTGAGCCACTTCGACTCCAGGGTGCGGCGGGACGGGACCTCCGTCTCGAAGGTCGCGTTGCCTGCCGCTATGCCCTCGCCGTAGATGCGGCGGACTTCCGGCCAGTCGTCCGCCGTCATCGGGCGGACGGTCACGTCGGGGGACGGGATCAGCTCGCCCGGGGTGGTCAGGGCGCCCATCACCGCGTCCGCCGCGTGGGGGAGGCCCGTGCAGCACGCCGGGTTCACCGTCACGAGGGTGGTCGTGCCCTCGCGCTGGAGTTGCACGAAGCCCACTTCCGCCAGTTTGCGCACGTGGTGGGAGCAGGTGGACTGGCTCACGCCCAGCAGGGTCGTCAGCTCGCCCACGGTGACCGGGGCCGGGGACGACGCCACGTGGTGGAGCAGGCGGACCCTGGTCGGGTCGGACAGCGTTGCGAACCACGAGGCGTACCTCGTGGCTTCATCGGTGAGCACTCACCGAGTATCGACGCCGGTCGATCCGCTCGTCACACCGAGTACTTCTTCACGCAGAACGACAGGCCGCGGAAGAAGCCGTCGCCGAAGGCCTCCACGCGGGCGAAGCCCGACGGGACCGCTTTGCCGTTCACGTCCGCCGCGATGAGGCTGTCATCGGCCAGCAGTTCCGCCACCGCCTCGTCCAGGTCGCCGGGGGACAGGCGCAGGCCCGCCGCCGCGTCCGGGCGGTTCGTCAGGCCCGCCCAGGCTCCCGTCAGGCAGGCGGTGCGCTGGCCCGCGGCGTCGTCGTCCAGCTTGAAGCCCGTCGCGTGCTGGATGGAGAGGGAGAAGCGGGAGGCGACCACGGCGAACGCCGCGAAGTCGCCGATGCCGCCCTTGCTGCCCTTCTTCGGGGGCGTGCCGATCTTCACCAGGGACGGGAGGTCGAGCTGGAGCTGGTTCACCGCCGGGCAGTAGGTGGCCGGGGAGGTGGGCTGGGCGTCCGTGCAGGGCTTGATGCCGCTCTTGTCGAAGGCGGGGAAGGCGGCGCCGCTCGACTTGTAGGCGTCCTTGAGCGACTCCTCCAGGGCCTTGAGGTAGCGCTCGTCCTTCACGTCGGCGTTGCCGCGGCCCTGGCCCTCGTCGGTGTCGGAGAGGGCGAACGGGCGTTCGGTGATGCGCTTGTTGATCTCGGCCTCGTTGATCTCCGCGCAGCGGACGGCGCCTCGGGTGAAGCCGAACTGGAAGGCCGACACGCGGTCGAACGCGCTGCCGTGGGCGCCCTGCTTCTCGAACGAGGTGCCGGCCGAGTCGCGGATGAAGAACATCGTCTGCAGCACCTGGTTCAGGCCCTCGCCGGTGGAGAGCTCGAAGTGCTTCGCCTTGTTCTCCGCGACCCAGCGCATGAAGACGCCGGTGTAGCAGTCGGCCTGCTGCTCCTTGACGATCGACGGGGTGTTCGGGCCGATGTTCGAGGCCTGGCCCAGCTTGTACTGGACGGCGTGGCCCATCTCGTGGGCCAGGACCGTGACCACGGCCATCGGGCCGAACGAGTCCTTGAGCATCGGGAGCAGCTCGCCGCGGTCCCACGTGATGCTGTCGTCGAGCGCGCAGTAGAACGCGTTCGCGACGCCGGTGGTGTCGAGCTTGCAGACCTCGACGCCCTTGCCGTTCGAGTCGTAGGAGATGAAGCGCTTCACCGGCTCGAAGCTCTTGCTGATGAAGGCCTTCGGGAACTCGATCGTCCAGAAGTCCTGCACGTCGGCCAGGGCGTTGATGGCCAGCCGGTCCATCTCGCCGCCGTCGCCGTTCTCCACGGACAGGTCCGCGTCCGGCACCCCCTGCTTGGGGCCGGACGGACCGTTCGAGATCTCGAGGCCCGCGACCTTGGTGGGGTCGGGGCGCTCGCCCTTCGGGTCGCCCTCGAGCACCGAAGAGCAGGCGGCCAGGGCTGCGGTCGCGACCACGGCGACGGCGATTCGTCCGATCCCCATGGTCCGGAACACTACTAAGTGCGGTTCCGGAGCTTTGTGGCCAGTGCCTTCGGCCGAACGTGAAAATTGCTCACCCCCAGGGGTGATTTCAAGACTGAGCGGACTCGTTTCCATTGTCCTGTGGATTGTTCGGGCGCACAGTCCGTCCCACGCAGGCCTTCGGTGTGGAAGGAGTTCGCCGGTATGGGTAGAACGCGCTGGGCACGGTTCGTCGGGGTGCTCGGGATCGGCACCGTCGGTGTCGGTGCTCTCCTGTTCGGGATGTCCCAGGGAGCGCTGGCCGCCTCGTTCGCGGTGTCCGGCACCAACTTCAAGGTCTCCGCCGACAGCTTGACCGGCCAGGGGTTCGTCCAGTTCGGCGGCGTGGACGCGGGTGCGGGACAGGTGCACGTCGTCGCGGTGAGCGGCTTCAAGACCGCGACGCTCGACAAGTTCTGCCAGTCGGTGTACGTCGCCAACATGCCGATCGTCGGTGACGTGACCCTGCGCATCACGGCGGACGGCGCGGGCGGCATGGCGGCGGAGAACCTGGTCGTCAACCTCACCGACCTCTCGGGCGACCTGACCCTGGGCAACCCGGAGATCGGCGTCGACGCGAACAAGGTCACCAAGGGACCGGACAACCTGCGCGGGTTGCCGGGCTCGTTCGGTCTGCAGGCCGACTCGGCGAGCATCACCGGGCTCAAGCAGACCGCCTGGGCCACCACGGCCCAGACCATCAGGTTCAAGGGCATGAACCTCACGATCCGCCAGGGGAAGCAAGAGTGTTTCTGAGGACCTGGCGGCGCTTCACGGCGTGGCGGCGCGGCCGGCCCTTCTGGGCCGGCCTGTTCGTCTGCGCCGGGGCGATCCTGATCCTGTTCCCGCCGTTCTCCAGCCTGAAGTTCGGCGACGCGGTCTTCGCGATGAGCACCTTCGGCGGGGTGTCCGCCCTGCTGATCGGTGCCCTGATGCTGACCTGCGGGTTGTCGCTCTGGTACCAGCCCAGGTTCCGGCTCGCGGCGGGGATCGTCACGGTGCTGCTGTCGCTGGTCGCGTTCGTCGTGACCAACTTCGGCGGCTTCATCCTCGGCACCGTGTGCAGCCTGCTCGGCGGCGCGCTGGCCGTCGCGTGGACCGACGAGCCCAAGAAACCGAAGAAGGCGAAGCACACCGGGGACACCGCGGAGGACGTCCGCGAGGACGTTCCCGCCGACGTTCCCGCCGACGTTCCCGGCGACGTTCCCGCAGAGGCGGGGCCGGACACGACCCAGAGGGTTCACCCCACATGACGCGCACCCCGCCGCTGGCCGCGGTCGCGATGGTCGCGGTCCTGGCGCTGCAACCGCCGTCGAGCTCCGAGCCGCCGCCGTCGTCGTCCTCGCCGGCGCCGACGACGAGCTCGGAACCGACGCCGACGAGCACCAGCACCACACCGCCGCCGGTGACGTCGTCCTCCGCGCCGCCGACCCCGTCGAGCAGCGCGGCCCCACCCGTGTCGACGCCGCCGTCGACCCCGCCACCGGCCCCTGCCCCGGTGGCGGCGGGCGGGCGCGAGTGGACCCTCACCGCGTCGAGGCTGGAGCTCGGCGGGCTGAACTACGCCGGGGTGGTGGACGCGCTGGTCAGCGGGAAGACCGTCAAGGTCCTGAAGTTCACCGCCGGCGACATGAAGATCACCGACCTCGTGCAGACCGCCGAGGTCTCACCGGGCCAGAAGCTCGTCACCGCGGCGCGACCGGGCAGCACCTCCACGGTCGCGCCGGGGCGGATCGAGCTCTACACGGTCCAGCTCAAGGGCAACCTGGACCTCCTCGGCATCAAGATCCCGGTCGACTACACGGCCGACCGCCCGCCACCGCTGAACGTGCCGTTCGCGGCGTTCACCGACGTCACGGTGCGCAACACCGACCTGGTCGGCGGGACCCTGAAGATCCCGGGCGCGCGGATCTACGTCGTGTCGGACCAGGCCCCCGCCGGACGGCGGTGACGCCGGCTCAGAGGCACTCCATCTCCTCGAGCACGCCGTTCGGGTCGTAGAGGAACTCGCAGCCGTAGCTCCAGTGCCACTCGGTGTAGCCGTCGGGGTAGTAGCGGATCCGGAAGAAGTCCTCGTTGTCGTCGTAGCCGGCGGTGGGGCGGCCGAAGCCGTCGAACGACGTGAAGTGCAGGCCCATGACGGCCACGCGGTCGTCGGATGCGTTCGCGGAGGCCGCGACCCCGGTGCTCGCCGGGGCCGCCGAGGCGGGGGCCGCGAGACCGAGGAACACCGCGGCGGCCGCCACGGCGCCGACGAGCACGGTCCTGACAGCTGTGTTCTTCATGGGATCTCCGTCAGTGGAAGTGGAGGTTCGCGCACTTCAGACGGTAGACAGACGGCCGTTCCCGACGCCATGCCCGCACTCGCGCGCCCACGCCTGTGCCCGCACGATCGTGTCAGAAACCACTCGATCGGGCGGGCCACCAGGGCGGCAGCGTTCACTAGTACGAGTGAACATGCACCTGATCCAGCGATCCGCGGATCAGGTGCGGTCACCTGGCAGTGGTCAGAGCCCGCACTTCTTCGGGCCCTCGAACACGCCCTCCCGGAACTTCGCCACCCGCTGGAACCCGGGGTCCACCGCGTCCTCGCCCTTCGCGTCGCGGGCGGCGTAGTCGAAGAGCAGCAGCACGGTCACGGCCTCGTCGAAGTCGCCCGGCGAGAGCCCGAAGCCGTCCTGGCGCTGGAACACCGCGCCCGTGTACGCGCCGGCCAGGCACAGGGCCGCCGCGGAGGCTTGCTCGCCCTCGGTCGGCTTGCCCAGCGCGGCCAGTTCGGCCATCGCGTACCGCGTGGCGATCAACGTGCCGGTCGCGTAGTCGCCGTAGGTCTTGTGCAGGCCGGGCAGCTCGTCCTTGGTGTCGATCTTGATCGTCTTGTCGGACGGGCAGTACGCGACGGGGCCCTGGTCGCCGGAGCAGTCCGGCTCGGTCTGGGTGGCCTCCGCGCGCGGCGACGGCCAGTTCTTGCCCGCCGCGCTGGCCAGGCCCTTGAAGTAGCCGTCGAGGTCCGGCGTCACGGACTGGAGCATCTCGTCGAACGGCAGGTTGCCGCCGTTGGCCCGGTCGCGGACGTTGGTGAACGCGCGCTGGGTGAACGTGCGGTTCTGCACGCTCATCGCCGCGCAGAACTTGGTGCCCTGCTCGTAGCCGTCCTGGAACGCGGCCACGCGGTCGAACGCGCTGCCGTGCGCCTGCTCGTCCTCCGGCGAGGTGCCCACCGGGTCGCGGAACGTGATCAACGCGTTCAGCGCCTTGTCCAGGGCGTCCGCGCCGATGTCGAGCCGCTGCGACCTGCCGTCGGTCACGTTGCGCACGAAGGAGCCGGCGAAGCAGTCGGCCTGCGCCTCGGTGAGGATCGTCGGGTACTTCTCCGGCTCGCGGCGCTCGGCCTCGGGCGTGATGCCCATCCGGTTCTGCACCGCGTGGCCCACCTCGTGCGCCAGCACCACGACCACCGCGGCCTCGCCGAAGCGGTCCTGCAGCACCGGCAGCAGCGACGAGCGGTCCCACGCGATCGCGTCGGCGGCGGGGCAGTAGAAGGCGTTGCCCTCCACGTCCGCGGCCTTCTGCGTGCACGGCGGCGGCTTGGCGCTCGAGTCGGACGTGTCGACCGAGTAGTACCCGCCGGTCAGCGGCTTCCACGGCTTGTTGAACGTCTTCTGGAACGAGTCTTTCCAGTACTCGTCGATGTCCGTGAGCGCGGTGGCGGCCAGCTTGTCGATCGGGCCGTTGTCCGTGCCCCGGACCTGGATGACCTCGGTCGAGGCCTCCTTCTTCACCACCTTCGCGGCACGCGGGCGCCCCGGTATCTCGGCGGTGCAGCCCACCGCGAGCAGGGCGGTGGCGACGATCAGCGCGATGCTCCGGTGCCGCATGAACCCATTGTGCCTGTCGGTCGGCTCTGCGGGCGTCCTACTCGACGAAGTCAGGCGCATACCTTTGCCAACGTGCGGCGGGCTGATCAGGTTCACCCGGCCGGGGCCACCCCGGTGCGGACGGCGTGTCCGCACCGGTCGAGCCCCGTCAGTCGGCCGCGCCCAGCACGCCGGGGACCTCGGGGACCAGCCACAGCACGGCCGACGGCGGCAGCTGAAGCACCGCCGAGTGCGGCCGGCCGTGCCACGGCCGCGCCTGCGCCTCGACGCCGCCGAGGTTGCCCACCCCGGAGCCGCCGTAGTGCGACGCGTCCGTGTTCACGAGCTCCTTCCACCGGCCCCCGACCGGCAGCCCGACCCGGTAGTCGTGGTGCGGCTGGCCGGCGAAGTTCGCCACGCACACGAGCTGCGAGCCGTCCTCGCCGATGCGGACGAACGACAGGACGTTGCCGCCGGAGTCGTTCGCGTCGATCCACTGGAAGCCCTCGGGCGTGATGTCGTGGCTGAACAGCGCCGCCGCCTGCTTGTAGACCGAGTTCAGGTCGCGCATCAGCTTCTGGATGCCCTGGTGCAGCGGTTCCTGCTCGACGAGGTGCCAGTCGAGCGACCGCGACTCCGACCACTCCTGCCGCTGCCCGAACTCGCCGCCCATGAACAGCAGCTGCTTGCCGGGGTGCGCCCACATGAACGCCAGCAGCGAGCGCACGCCTGCCGCCTTGTTCCAGTCGTCGCCCGGCATCCGGGTCCACAGCGAGCCCTTGCCGTGCACCACCTCGTCGTGCGAGAGCGGCAGCACGAAGTTCTCGCTCCACGCGTAGACCAGCGAGAACGTCATCTCGTTGTGGTGGAACGAGCGGTGGACCGGCTCACGCGACAGGTAGTGCAGCGTGTCGTGCATCCAGCCCATGTTCCACTTGAAGCCGAACCCGAGACCGCCCAGGTGCGTCGGCCGCGTGACGCCCGGCCACGCCGTCGACTCCTCTGCGATCATCACGATGCCGGGGTGGCGCTTGTAGACGGTCGCGTTCAGCTCCTGCAGGAACCGCACCGCGTCGAGGTTCTCGCGCCCGCCGAACTCGTTCGGCAGCCACTGGCCCTCCGGCCGCGAGTAGTCGAGGTAGAGCATCGACGCGACGGCGTCCACGCGCAGGCCGTCGAGGTGGAACTCCTCGATCCAGTACAGCGCGTTCGCGACGAGGAAGTTGCGGACCTCGTTGCGGCCGAAGTCGAAGACGTACGTGCCCCAGTCGAGCTGCTCGCCGCGGCGCGGGTCGGCGTGCTCGTAGAGCGGCGTGCCGTCGAACTTCGCGAGCGCCCACGCGTCCTTCGGGAAGTGCGCGGGCACCCAGTCGACCAGCACGCCGATGCCGCGCTGGTGCAGCGTGTCGACGAAGTACCGGAAGTCGTCCGGAGTGCCGAACCGCGAGGTCGGCGCGTAGTAGGAGGTGACCTGGTAGCCCCACGAGCCGCCGAACGGGTGCTCCGCCACGGGCAGCATCTCGATGTGCGTGAAGCCCATGTCCTCGCAGTAGTCGGCGAGTTCGGTCGCGAGCTGCCGGTAGCTCAGCCCCGGCTTCCACGAACCGAGGTGCACCTCGTAGATCGACATCGGCGCGTTCGCCCACTGCGTGGCCTCGCGCCGGGCCTCCCACTCCGCGTCCTGCCACTCGTACTCGGACCGCGTGACGACCGAGGCGGTCTGCGGCGGCACCTCCGTGGCGAACGCCATCGGGTCGGCCTTCTCGTGCCACACGCCGTCCTGGCCGAGGATGCGGAACTTGTACCGCGTGCCGGCCACGACGTTCGGCAGGAACACCTCCCACACGCCGCTGGAACCCATGGAGCGCAACGGGTTCGCGCGGCCGTCCCAGCCGTCGAAGTCGCCCGTCACGCGCACGCCGCGGGCGTTGGGCGCCCACACCGCGAACGAGACGCCGGAGACGTCGCCGGCGAGCGTCTCGTAGCACCGCACGTGCGCGCCCAGCACGTCCCACAGCCGCTCGTGCCGGCCCTCGCCGATCAGGTGCAGGTCGAGCTCGCCGACGGTCGGCAGCCACCGGTACGGGTCGTCGACCTCGACCGTGTGCCCGCCGTCGTAGGTGACCAGGAGGCGGTAGTCGCCGGGCGCCTCGGGCAGCTCGCCCTCGAAGAGAGCGTCCGCGATCCGCGGCAGCTCGACCTGCTTGTCACCCCACGACACCGCGACCGACGTCGCGCCGGGGCGCAAGGCCCGCGCGATCACCTGGTCGCCGACGGTGTGCACACCCAGCACCGAGTGCGGGTCGTGGTGCGCACCTGACAGGAGTCGGTCCAGGTCGGCCTTCACGGCTTAGTCTCCTCCAGAAGTCATCCGGGCGATCGACGACAGGGGAACCGTCAACCACTCCGGCCTGTTGGCGTGCTCGTAAGCGACCTCGTAGACCGCCTTGTCCAGCTCGAACGCGCGCAGCAGCTGCGCGCTGTCCCGCGGGTCGGCCGCCACCTCGGCGTAGCCGTCGCAGAACGCCGCCCGGTTGCGCTTCGTCCACTCCATCGCGCGGTAGGCGAGCTGGTCGTCGTCGGGCTGGCCGACGAGGAGCTGCCGTGCCGCGTAGTCGAACGACCTCAGCATCCCCGCCACGTCGCGCAGCGGCGACCGCAGCGCGAGCCGGTCCTGCACCGACGCCGCCGGCTCGCCCTCGAAGTCGATCAGCAGCCAGCCGTGCACGGTCCGCAGCACCTGACCGAGGTGCAGGTCGCCGTGGACGTGCTGGATGGAGATCTGCCCGCCGTGCTCGCGGGCCTGCTCGAACGCGGCGCGCAGCGGTTCCTCGTACTTCGCGAGCTCCGGCACGGCCTCGCTGACCTGCGCGAGGCGGCGCAGCATGCCCTCGATCGCCCGCTCGGTCGCGTCCTCGTCGGCGACCTGCGTGCCCAGCGCCTGCGCCAGGTCGGCGTGGACCTTCGCCACGGCGTGGCCCAGCCGCTGCGCCTCGCCCGCGAAGTCGCCGCCCACCTCGAACGCGTGCAGGTCGGCTTCCGCCATCAGGTCGCGGACCGAGGTCTTGGCCATGTCCCAGCCCTCGACCGCGTCCGGCAGGAACTCCTGCAGCATCGCGAGCGTGACCGGGTCGCCGTCGAGTTCGGTGGAGATCGCGCCCAGCGGCTGCGCGATGTGCTCGCAGCCGACCGACCGCAGCGCCCGGTGCAGCACCAGGTCGCGGTTCTCGCCGCGGGCGAGCTTGCGGAAGATCTTCAGGATGTACTGCTGGCCGTAGATCAGCGACGTGTTGGACTGCTCCACGCCGATCGGGCGGCCGCGCAGGCCCGTGCGCAGCTCCGTGCCGGGTTCGTGCGTGAAGACGATGCCGTCCGCGTCGTGCCCCGACGCGATCCGGTCGAGCAGCACGCCGTTGTGCTCGGGGTCGAGCAGCACGTCCCAGGCGCCGGTGCTCAGGCTGAGCGCGCCCTGGTAGTTCTCGGTGCGGCCGGGCTGCTCCACCTCGACGACCACGTGCACGAGGTCGCCGTCGACGACCGTCGTCCTCAGTGGACGAACCGCCGTGATCGGCTTGTCCTTGCCGCCGAACCACCGGGCGTGCGGGAGCAGATCGGGCAGAGAGGCGACCAGCTTGTCGACCAGCTCGTGGGGATCGGTCACGCTTTCACCTCATCTCGCTGTCGTCGCCTGCCTCTACCAGCTGGAACCAGTAGAAACCGTGACCGGGAAGGGTCAACAGGTAGGGGAGTTCCCCGATCGCGGGGAACTTGACACCTCCGGTGAGCTCCAGCGGCGTGTAGTCGCGGTGCTCGGAGAGGTCCAGCTCGACGGGCTGCGGGAAACGGGACAGGTTGTTCACGCAGAGGACGATGTCCTCGCGCCCGTCGGGCCGCTTCCACAAGCGCTTGAACGCGAGCACGCTCGGGTTCGACCCGCCGAGCTCGCTGAAGTCGCCCTCGGCGAACGCGTGGTGCTGCTTGCGCACCTCGATCATGTGCCGGGTCCAGTTGAGCAGCGACGTCGAGCTGTTGAGCTGCGCCTCGACGTTCAGGCCCTGGTAGCCGTAGACCGGGTCCATGATCACCGGCAGGTAGATCCGGCCGGGGTCGCAGCTCGAGAAGCCCGCGTTGCGGTCCGGGGTCCACTGCATCGGGGTGCGCACGGCGTCGCGGTCGGCGAGCCAGATGTTGTCGCCCATGCCGATCTCGTCGCCGTAGTAGAGGACGGGCGAGCCCGGCAGCGACAGCAGCAGCGCGGTGAACAGTTCGTGCTGGTTGCGGTCGTTCTCCAGCAGCGGGGCGAGCCGTCGGCGGATGCCGATGTTCGCCTTCATCCGCGGGTCCTTGGCGTACTCCGAGTACATGTAGTCGCGCTCTTCGTCGCTGACCATCTCGAGCGTGAGCTCGTCGTGGTTGCGCAGGAAGATGCCCCACTGGGCGTTCTCGGGGATCGCGGGCGTCTGGGCCAGGATCTCCGAGATCGGGAACCGCGACTCGCGCCGCACCGCCATGAAGATCCGCGGCATCAGCGGGAAGTGGAACGCCATGTGGCACTCGTCGCCGCCGATCTCCGGGTCGCCGAAGTACTCGACCACGTCCGACGGCCACTGGTTGGCCTCGGCGAGCAGCACCCGGCCGGGGAACTCGTCGTCGACGACCTTGCGGCACTTCTTCAGGAACTCGTGCGTGCGCGGCAGGTTCTCGCAGATCGTGCCCTCCTCCTCGAAGAGGTAGGGCACGGCGTCGAGGCGGAACCCGTCGATGCCGAGGTCGAGCCAGAACCGCAGGATGTCGAGCATCGCCTCCTGCACTTCCGGGTTCTCGTAGTTGAGGTCCGGCTGGTGGCTGAAGAAGCGGTGCCAGAAGAACTGCCCGCGCACCGGGTCGTAGGTCCAGTTCGACGACTCCGTGTCGACGAAGATGATCCGCGCGTCGCTGTAGCGCGAGTCGTCGTCGCTCCACACGTAGTAGTCGCCGTACGGGCCGTCCGGGTTCTGCCGCGACTCCTGGAACCAGGGGTGCGCGTCGGAGGTGTGGTTGAGCACCAGGTCGGTGATGACCCGGATGCCGCGCCGGTGCGCCTCCTCCAGCAGGTAGACGAAGTCCTCGACGGTGCCGAACTCGGGCAGCACCGCCCGGAAGTCGCTGATGTCGTACCCGCCGTCGCGCAGCGGCGAGGCGTAGAACGGCGGCAGCCAGAGGCAGTCGACGCCCAGCCACTCCAGGTAGTCGAGGCGCGAGGCGAGACCTCTGAGGTCGCCCGTCCCGTCGCCGTTGGAGTCGCTGAACGCGCGGACGAGCACCTCGTAGAAGACGGCGCCCTTGAACCAGCTCGGGTTCGCCGAAGCCGGCTGCGCGGACTTGAAGTCCTCGGCCTGGGGCTCGACCAGCATGCCGTCGTCGTTGACGGCCTCTCCGGTGTGCGGAATGCCTTCCAGCCCGAGCGCAGCGTCGGGACGGGAGTCGTCGACCATGATGCCCACCTCGTCGGGGGTTGTGCGGTTGAGCGGGCTGAATCGTGCCCTAGGAAAAACGTCGTTGCAGGCTCACGACGTGCGCGGTGGCACGCCAGGGTTCGAGGCGGATGTAGTTGGCCTGACCCCAGTCCCACGTCTCACCGGTGACCTCGTCGTGCGCGATCACCCGCTCGTGCCAGTCGAACCCGAGCTCCGGCAGGTCGAGGTACAGCGTCCCCTCCTGCGCGTTGTGCGGGTCGAGGCTGACCACCACGACGACCGTGTCACCGGACTCCGGGTCCCGCTTGGAGTAGGCGACCAGCGCGTCGTTGTCGATCTGCTGGAACCGCAGCGTGCGCATCTGCTGGAGCGCCGGGTGCGCCCGGCGGATGTGGTTCAGCTTGCGCAGCCACGGCTCGAGCGAGCGCCCGTCCGCGAGCGCCCGGCCGTAGTCGCGGGGCCTCAACTGGTACTTCTCGGAGTTGAGGTACTCCTCGCTGCCGGGCTTCACGGCCTGGTGCTCGAACAGCTCGTAGCCGCTGTAGACCCCCCAGGTGGGGGACAGCGTGGCCGCGAGGGCCGCGCGCAGGCCGAACATCGCCGGGCCGCCGTGCTGCAGCGACTCGTGCAGGATGTCCGGGGTGTTCACGAAGAGGTTCGGCCGCGCCTCGTCCCAGTGGTCGCGCAGGTCCTCGCCGAACTCGACCAGCTCCTGCTTGCCCGTCCGCCACGTGAAGTAGGTGTAGGACTGGGTGAAGCCGAGCTTGGCCAGGCCGTACAGGCGCGCGGGCCGGGTGAAGGCCTCCGCCAGGAACAGCGTGTCCGGGTAGACCTCCTTGACCTTCCAGATGAGCCACATCCAGAAGTCCGGCGGCTTGGTGTGCGGGTTGTCGACCCGGAAGATCCGCACCCCGTGCTCGGCCCAGAAGAGCACCACGCGCAGCACCTCGTGGTAGAGGCCCTGCGGGTCGAGGTCGAAGTTGATCGGGTAGATGTCCTGGTACTTCTTCGGCGGGTTCTCCGCGTATGCGATCGTGCCGTCGGGCAGCTGCGTGAACCACTCCGGGTGCTTGAGCACCCACGGGTGGTCCGGCGCGCACTGCAGCGCGAAGTCGAGCGCGACCTCGAGACCGAGCTCGTGCGCCCGCTCCACGAGCGCGTCGAAGTCCTCGATCGTGCCGAGCTGCGGGTGGATCGCGTCGTGGCCGCCCTCGTCCGCGCCGATCGCCCACGGTGAACCCGTGTCCTCGGGACCGGCGACGAGCGTGTTGTTGGGGCCCTTGCGGTTGACCCGGCCGATGGGGTGGATCGGCGGGAAGTAGACGACGTCGTAGCCCATCGCGGCGACGCGGTCGAGCTCCTTGGCCGCCGTGGCGAGCGTGCCGTGCACCGCCCTGCCGGTCTCGTCGATCCCGCCCGTGCTGCGCGGGAAGAACTCGTACCAGGAGCCGTACGCGGCCTTCTTCCGGTCGCACCAGATCTTGTGCGTCTTGCCCTTGGTGACCAGCTCGCGGACCGGGTGGTCGAACATGATCTTCTGGACGTCGGCGGCCAGGGCCGGCGCGACGCGCTCGGTCAGCGGCCGGTCGGTGTCGCGCAGCGCGTCCGCGGCGGTCGTGAGGAGTGCTCGCTCCTGCCGCCGGTCGGGGCGGCGGGCCACCCGGTCGAGCAGCTGGGCGCCGATCTCCAGGTCGTTCGCGAGGTCGCCCGGACCCTGCCCGGCCGCGATCTTCACCTCGACGGCGTGGTTCCAGGTGGCCCAGGGGTCGCTCCACGCGTCCACGCGGAACGTCCAGGCGCCCTCGGCGTCGGGGACGACGGTCGCACCCCAGCGGTCGAGGCCGACCCCGACCTCGTGCATGCGGGTCTGCCGGGCGACCCGGTCGGCCGGCCCGCGCCACGTCACGGTCGCGGCGAGTCTGTCATGACCCTCGCGCCACACCGTGGCTTCCACCGGAACGTGTTCTCCCACAACGGCTTTGGCCGGATATCTGCCAGCCGACACCACCGGGGAAACATCGTCGATACCGAGCCGTCCACTCATCGGCAGCGCCCTTCCGCCGTGTCGGTCCGCGTCGCCTGTAATCCTGCCTTGGGCGATCAAGCCGCTTGTCAGCGGGTTGCCCCAAGTAGATCCGTACCCGCCCGAGGTCGATCGCACACCTCGAACCACTCCTGTGTCCAGGGTCTCCCGGCCATGAGAGGGGCACTTCCCCGGACATCTCCAGTGGACCGTTTCCGTGATACTCACAGGGTTACGGGGGTGCTACGGGTACCGTGCCCGCGTGAACAAGGTTGGCGACCGCTACGTCCTGCTCGACCAGCTCGGCGCCGGGGCGATGGGCGTCGTGTGGCGTGCGCGCGACGAATTGCTGCACCGGGACGTGGCGGTCAAGCAGCTGCTTCTCAACGAAGTTCAGCCGAACGAGTTCCACGAGGCGGTCCAGCGGGCCATGCGCGAGGGCCGCATCGCGGCGCGCCTGCAGCACCCGAACGCGATCGCCGTGTACGACGTCGTGGTCGAGGACGGCAAGCCGTGCTTGGTCATGGAGTACCTGCCGTCCCGCAACCTGTCGGCGATCCTGGGCGAGCGGGGCACCCTGCCGGCGATGGAGGCCGCGCGGATCGGCGCGCTGGCGGCCGGCGCGCTCGCCGCCGCCCACGAGAAGGGCATCGTCCACCGCGACATCAAGCCGGGAAACGTCCTCATTGGACGCGATGGCGCCGTCAAGATCACCGATTTCGGCATTTCGCGAGCTTTGGGCGATGTCGCGGTGACGAAGACGGGCATGCTGGCCGGCACCCCGGCCTACCTCGCGCCGGAACTGGCCCGCGGCGCCGAGCCCGCGCCGCCGTCGGACGTCTTCTCGCTCGGCGCGACGATCTACGCGATGACCGAGGGCGAGCCGCCGTTCGGCAAGAGCACGAACGACCTGGGCCTGCTCTACAAGGTCGCCCGCGGCGAGACCCGCCCGCCGCTGCGCTCGGGCCCGCTCACGGGCCTGCTGACCCGCCTGCTGGCCAACGAGCCGTCGCAGCGCCCCACCGCGGCCCAGGCGGCGGCGGAGCTGAAGGCGATCGCGGCGGGCGTGCCGGTCCCGGCCACGCAGGTCATCCCGCCCCGCCCGCCGACCCCGCCGGCCGGCACCGCGGTGATGGGAGCCGCAGGCCCCGGCACCCCGGGCCCCCGCACGGTGCCGCCGCAGGCCCCGCGCACCGCCCCGCCGCGCACCAGGCCGCCGGCCCCGCTGCCCGCGACCTACGACGACGACTACCGGGACGACTACCGGGACGAACCGGAGCCGAGGAAGAACCGCGGCCTCGCGATCGCCGCCGCGGTGCTGGGCGTGGCCCTGGTGGCCGGCCTGCTCTACCTGCTCGTGCAGGGCATCGGCGACGAGGACAAGAGCGCGAACCCCGGCCCGTCGGTCACGAAGACCACCGAGCAGACCACGCAGGACAAGCCCTCCCCGACCGCCGAGCCCCCGAAGCAGACGACGCAGAAGCCCCTGACGACGACGCAGAGCCAGCCGCCGTCCTCGAAGCCGCCGGCCACCAAGTTCTCGCAGGCCCAGGTCGTGTCGTTCGTGAAGCAGCACTACGGCAAGCTCCCGGGCAACGTCGAGGGCGCCCGCGCCGACTGGGACCCGAAGCAGGCGCCGAACCTGTCCTCGGAGAAGGAGTACTGGGGCGCGTACGCGAAGGTCGCGGTCAAGGGCAACCCGGTCGTGGAGGCCGACGACGACGGCACGTTCACCGCCACGACGGCGCTGGAGCTGACCGAGAAGGACTCGGACAAGAGCACGGTCGTCGAGCACACGCTCGACATCTCGGGCAAGGGCGAGAAACTGCTGATCACGGGCGAGCAGAAGGGCTGACCGCGAGGCGGGACCCGCGGAGGGCGTCCGCCGGCCCCTCCGTTGCTTGTAGCGTGCGCAACCGTGCAGACAGTCGCCGATCGGTACGCACTGCTCGAACGGCTCGGCAGCGGCGCCATGGGCGTCGTGTGGCGGGCCCGCGACGGGTTGCTCGAGCGCGAGGTCGCCATCAAGCAGCTCCTGCTGCCCGACCTGGCGCCGAAGCAGGTCGAGGAGGCCTGCCTGCGGGCGATGCGCGAGGGCCGGATCGCGGCCCGGCTGCACCACCCGAACGCCATCGGGGTCTTCGACGTCGTGGTCGAGGACGGGCGGCCGTGCCTGGTCATGGAGTACCTGCCGTCCCGCAGCCTGTCGGAGGTGCTCGGGGAGCGGGGCACGCTGCCCGCCGACGAGGCCGCGCGGATCGGCCTGCACGTCGCCGCGGCACTGGCCGCCGCGCACGAGGCCGGGATCGTCCACCGCGACATCAAGCCCGGCAACGTCCTGATCGGCCACAACGGGGCCGTCAAGATCACGGACTTCGGGATCTCCCGCTCGGCGGGCGACGCGTCGGTCACCCGCACGGGCGCGTTGTCGGGCACGCTCGCCTACCTCGCGCCCGAGCTGGCCCGCGGCGCCGAGCCCGACCCCGCGGCGGACATGTTCTCGCTCGGGGCGACGCTCTACGCGATGACCGAGGGGCAGCCGCCGTTCGGCCGGGTCGAGAACAACTTCGGCCTGCTCTACAAGATCTCGACCGGCCAGGTCGTGCCGCCCACCCGGTCGGGGCCGCTGACACCGCTGCTGACCAGGCTGCTCGCGATCGAGCCCCGCGACCGCCCGGCCGCCGCCGAGGTGGTCCGGGAGCTGGCCGCCCTGACCGACGCGAAGAGCCGCCGGGCCGGGGTTCTGGCCGCCGCGGTCGTCGCCGTGGTGCTCGCCGCCGCCGTCCTGACCGCCTCGTTCGTGCTGGACCGCGACCGGGCCACCACCACCTCCAGCCCCGGCTCGACCACGCAGAGCACGTCCCAGCAGCCCAGGGTGTTCACCACCGCCGACGTCACCGCCTTCATCGAGCAGCACTTCGCCAAGCTGCCGGGCGACACCGCCGGCGCGCGGCAGGACTGGGTGCCCGAGTTCCGGCCCGCCGAGGCGGGGGACGACCAGTTCTGGAAGCAGTGGGAGGCCATCGGGGTCTACGGCGAACCCGTGGTCAGCAGCACCTCCTCGCAGGACGACCGCTTCGCCGTCGAGCTCGACCTGACGCTGCGCGAGCAGGGGGCGGCCGCGCGGGGAGCACCCCAGCACGAGGTGACGTTCGTCCGCCACCGGCTCGACCTGGTGGTCCGCGAGGGCAAGCTGCTCATCGCCCACTCCCGCGACGTGACCCCGTGAGCGGACGGCCGGCCCCGATCGGGTGAGCAGGTGCGGTTCCGCCTGCTCACGGCCCCGTGCCGTCTTGACCGGTTCTGCAAGTCGTTGCAGGTCTGACCGGGAACGTTGTCAGCCCCCGGAGGGCGGCAGGTAAGTTGCCTCGTCATGCGAGCACTTCGCCGGTTCACCGTCCGAGCCAGCCTGCCGGAGCCCTTGTCCGCGCTGAGCACGCTCGCCACCAACCTGCGCTGGACGTGGCATCCGCCCACGCAGGACCTCTTCGCCTCGATCGACTCCCGTGTCTGGTCCGAGGTGGGTGGCGATCCGCTGCGCCTGCTCTCCGTCGTCGACGCGGGGAAACTGGAGTCACTCGCGGGAGACGAGCAGTTCCTGCTCAAGCTCCACGCGCTCGCGAGTGACCTGGAGCGCTACGTCGACGGTCCGCGCTGGTACCAACGCCGCCAGGACGAGATCGCCGGGCGCAGGGAGCACGGGGCCCCCGACACGCCGTTGCCCACCAGCGTCGCCTACTTCTCGATGGAGTTCGGCGTGCACGAGGCGCTGCCGAACTACTCGGGCGGTCTCGGCATCCTCGCCGGCGACCACCTCAAGGCGGCCTCCGACCTGGGCGTCCCGCTGATCGCGGTCGGCCTGCTCTACCGGTCCGGCTACTTCCGGCAGTCGCTGTCGCTCGACGGGTGGCAGATCGAGCACTACCCGGTCCTCGACCCGCGCGGGCTGCCGCTCGAGCTGCTGACCGAGCCGTCCGGGCTCCCGCTGCTCGTGCACGTGGCCATGCCGGGCGACCGGATGCTGCGCGCCAAGATCTGGAAGGCGCAGGTCGGGCGCATCCCGCTGCTGCTGCTCGACTCCGACGTGGAGCAGAACGACGACGACCTGCGCGGCGTCACCGACCGCCTCTACGGCGGCGACCAGAACCACCGCATCCGCCAGGAGATCCTCGCGGGCATCGGCGGCGTCCGGGCCGTCCGCACGTTCTGCGAGCTCACCGGGCACGCGCAGCCCGAGGTCTTCCACACCAACGAGGGCCACGCGGGCTTCCTCGGCCTCGAGCGGATCCGCGAGTACATCACCAACGACGGCCTCGACTTCGACCAGGCGCTCACGGCCGCCCGCGCCGGCGCCGTGTTCACCACGCACACGCCGGTGCCCGCCGGCATCGACCGGTTCCCGGTCGACCTGGTCCAGCACTACTTCGGTGCCGAGAACCTCGTCCCCGGCGTGAACACCCAGCGCATCCTCGCGCTCGGCGCCGAGGACAACCCCGGCATGTTCAACATGGCCCACATGGGCCTGCGGCTCGCCCAGCGCGCGAACGGCGTGTCCAAACTGCACGGTGAGGTCAGCCGGGACATGTTCCGCGGCCTCTGGCCGAGCTTCGACACCACCGAGGTGCCGATCGGCTCGGTCACCAACGGCGTGCACGGCCCGACGTGGGCGGCTGCCGAGATGGGCAAGCTGCTCGGGGAGTCCGAAGCGGGCAACGAGAGCGCCGGCCTCGGCATCGGCGCGTTCGAGCCGGTCACCGACGCCGGTCTGTGGGAGCTGCGCAGCACGTTGCGCGGCCGCCTGGTCACCGAGGTCCGGCGGCGGCTGCGCGAGTCGTGGCTGCAGCGCGGCGCGTCGGCGCTCGAGCTCGGCTGGACCGACTCGGTGTTCGACCCGGACGTGCTGACCGTGGGCTTCGCGCGGCGCGTGCCGACGTACAAGCGCCTCACGCTCATGCTGCGCGACCCGGAGCGGCTGCGGTCGCTGCTGCTGCACCCCGAACGGCCCGTGCAGCTCGTCGTCGCGGGCAAGTCGCACCCGGCCGACGACGGCGGCAAGGCGCTGATCCAGCAGATCGTGCGCTACGCCGACGACGCGGGCGTGCGCCACCGGATCGTGTTCCTGCCCGACTACGACATGTCGATGGCCCGGTACCTGTACTGGGGTTGCGACGTATGGCTGAACAACCCGATGCGTCCCCTCGAGGCGTGCGGCACGTCCGGCATGAAGTCGGCCCTGAACGGCGGCCTGAACCTGTCCATCCGGGACGGGTGGTGGGACGAGCTGTACGACGGCTCGAACGGCTGGGCCATCCCGACCGCGGACGGCGTCAACGACCCGGTCCGCCGCGACGACCTCGAGGCCAACGCCCTCTACGAGCTGCTCGGCTCGCAGGTCGCGCCGCTGTTCTACGACCGCGGCGAGGACGGCGTGCCGACCCGCTGGATGTCGATGGTCCGGCACACCCTGGCCTCCCTCGGCCCGGTCGTGCAGGCCTCGCGCATGGTCCGCGAGTACGTGGAGACCTACTACGCCCCGGCCGCCGCGTCCGCGCAGACCGTCGTGGGCGAGGGCTTCCACGGTGCCAAGGAGCTGTCCTCGTACCGGCACCGGCTGCGCGCGTCGTGGACGCGGGTGCGGGTGCTCGACAGCGACCTGGTGATCGGCGGCTCGTCCGTGCCCGTGCTGGGCGCGCCGGTCATCGTGCGGGCGCGGGTCGAGCTCGCGGGCCTGGAGCCGTCCGAAGTGGACGTCCAGGTCGTGCTCGGCAAGGTGTCGCACGACTCCGACGAGCTGCGGGACATCGTGACCGCGCCGCTGAACTACGCGGGCAACGGCAACTACGAGGCCGAGGTGCCGCTGCCGCACGCGGGAGCGCTCGGCTACACCGTGCGCGTGCTCCCGAGGCACGGCCTGCTGGCCTCCCCGGCGGAGCTCGGCAGGGTCGTGCTGGCCGGCTGACCGCTCTCGCGTCATTGACTCAGGGCATCCGGTTCGCCTTCGCAGGGCGGGCTGGATGCCCTGATGCGTTCGTCTTGCCCCTGCGCCGCTCACTGCTCGTGACCTGGTCCAGGCGTGTCACCGCCGGAAGTATTCCCTCAAACGAATGAGGCATTTTTCGGGCGGGTGAATTCCGAATTCCCGCTGGTAGTGATGCGTGTCCGGGCTTACGCTCGGATCCGTGGAATGAACCGCACCTGAATGCGACAGGGGAATTTCCGGTGCGGCTCCAGCGAATTGCGCATTCGTGCGCTGAGGAAGAAGGTAGCCGTGAAGAAGACGATTACCGCACTCTCGCTCGTAGCAGCTGTGTTCAGCATGTCCTCCGTTCCGGCCGCCAGCGCGGCGCCAACGGCACCACAACTCCCGGCGGCCTGCGCCGGACTCGTGCAGGACCTCAGCGGAAAGCTCAAGAAAACCGTCGGCAGTCTGCTGCCCGTGCCGAACGTCGGCGCGGTGACACCGATGGTCGGCGATCTGCTCGGACTCGTGACGGCGATGCAGAGTTCGGGTTGTCTGCCGACGCCGCCGGTGAGCCTGCCGAACCTGCCGGTGCCCGTGAAGTCCGCGGAGTACGCCGGTCCGGTCGACAAGTGCCTGCCGGTCGTGCTGAACCTGATCTCGGCGATCGCGGGTCTCGGTGGAACCGTCCTGGCGCTGGTCGGAGGCGGGCTGCCGGACATCGGCCGACTCACGACGCTGCTGACCACGCTGCTCAAGACGGTGACCGACCTGCTGACCAAGTGCGGTCTGCCGGTTCCTCCCGGTGGCCTGCCGACGCTGCCGGGCCTGCCCGGTCTGCCCGGCCTTCCGGGTCTGCCCGGCCTGCCGGGTCTGCCCGGCCTGCCGATCAAGGCCGGCTGATCCAGGACGAGGGGTGCTGAAGGGCCCGTCACCGGTCTCGGTGACGGGCCCTTCTCCGTGTGCGGTGCGTAGTATTCCGATCCGAGCGGAATAGACTCATGAGCTGCGCCGTCACCCGTTTGCCGCAGTCCTGGCAATTCGGTTAAACACACAATGGGGCGACAGATTCGTTTTCCGCCGGAAGTTGTGGTTAATCTTCAATTGCTCGATCCGCTGCTGCTCTAAGAACGGAATTCTGCAGATGATCAAGAAGGCAATCGTCCTCGGTGCCGCTGTCGTGGGCATGGGACTGTTCGCGTCGACCGCACACGCCGCTCCCGCCCAGAGCCGCGACGTGCTGGACACGCAGCTCATCGGCCCCATCTCCATCACGGCGTTGTCGCACAACCCGTGGACCCCCGGCAACGGCAACGTGAACGGATCGGGCAACCTCGGAGGCAACGGCAACAACATCGGGAACAACAACAACGGCGGTAACGGGAACAGCAACGGCGGCGACGGCAACAACGTCGGCGCGGGCAACACCGGTGGCAACGGGAACAACACCCCCGGCTTCCCCGGCTGACCCGGTTCCGCTCAGCTGATCTCCAACCGTGCGCGGGTCGCCGCCACCCGCGGACTCCAGCCCGCGAGCTCGTGAGGTTCGGCCGCGAGCTCGCGGGCTTTCGCGTTGTCGCCGTCCGCCATCCACGCCCGCGCGATGGTGATGAGGTCGTCGGCACGGCCCAGCGCGGTCTCGCTCGATTCGGCGGCGTACCCGGCGAGCTGCCGGGCCTTCGCGGTGTCACCCTCGATCAGCGCCATGACCGCCAGCGTCCCGTTGGCCCGGTGCTTCGGGTACCCGGCCTCGTAGGCGTTGCCGAGCATGCTCCGCGCCGTCTCGAGCCCCACCTCGGCGGGGAACTGCCCGGCCTCCACCGCCTGCACGGCGACCCCGGCCGTGGTGGCCATGACCAGCGCCAGCTCGCGCGTGCCGAGGTCCTGCCGCCCGTTCAGCCCGATGACGGTCTGCAACGCCTCGAGGTACCGCTCCCGCGCGCACGTCGTGACGACCTTGAGCCCGACCACGGTGAGCAGGTCGGGGTGGTCGAGCGCCAGCTCCTCGTGGATCCGCTCGGCCTCGTCGAGGTCGCCGCGGTGGTAGGCGTCCATGCCGGCCAGCACCCGCGGCCGCGCCTCGAGCTCGCCCAGCGGCCGCCCGGACAGCTTCGGCAGCCGGAAGACGAACCAGCCGAGGCTCGTGTTGCCGGGCTGCTCGACCGGCCAGAGCTGCACGAGGAAGCACGCCGTCGCCGCCAGCGCGAGCCCCTTGTCGAACGCCGAGCCGACGGCGAGCCACGTCAGTGCCACGACCACGGCGCAGAAGAGGATCGCGAACGCTCCGGTGAGGACGGTCCGCCGCCGCACCCCGGGCTTCAGCCCGGTGATGCCGATCGTGGCGAGCACGGGGATCTGGCGCAGCACGACCCGCCGGTGCGTCCAGGTCCACGACTTCAGCTCGCCGCCGACCCCGATGATCACGTGGGTGATCCGCAGTCCGAACAGGACCGCACCGAGCGCGAGCCCCGCCTGCGGGGCGGTCAGCGAGAGCAGCAGCCCGACGAACGCGCCGGTCAGGCCGAGGAGGAAGTCGGAGAGGGTCCAGGCGATCGTGCCGGCCACCACCAGGGCCGTCACGGTCCAGCGCACAACTGTCACGGTCTCCAGACGCTACCTGTGCGGGAGCGGTTCCACGGCGAGATGGGCGAACGGGCGGGCACCGGCTGAGACGGGCCGCGCGGGAGCACGAGCCGAGGTCGGCCACCGCCTGCCTACGGCCCGCCGCGCCTGCCCGTGCCCCGCCTGCCGCGCCATGCGGCACTGCCGCCGTGCCTGCCCGCCGCCCACACATCGCGGGCCCACCGCGCTCAATGGTCGTCGACCTGACGCCGTCGTCCCGCCACTCGCGCCGTCGTCCCGCAGCTCATCCGCTCCCGGCCCGCGCGCCGCCCGCGCCGGGACCGCCGCTGGCGACCCGCCGTCAGGCCGCCACCCGTCACACCACCGGCTGCGACCCGCCCGCCACCACCGGCAGCCCCGCCGCCCGCCACCCCCGGAACCCGCCCACCAGGTCGGTGGCGTTCGCCAGCCCGATCCGCTGCAGGTCCCGCGCCGCCAGCGACGACGCCCAGCCCTCGTTGCACACCACGACGACCGTCGTGTCCGCGGTGAACCCCGGCAGCCGCCAGTCGCCCGCCGGGTCGAGGCGCCACTCCAGCACGATCCGCTCCACCACCACCGAGTTCTCGATCTCGCCGTCGGCCAGCCGGTTGTGCGCGGGCCGGATGTCGACGACCAGCGCGTCCTCCCGCGCGTGCAGCTCGTGCGGTTCCAGGCGCGTCAGGTGCGACCGGGCTTCCTCGAGAATCGCGTCGACCTTGCTCACGGGCCCTCCTGGTCGGCCAGCTGCCGCAGCGCGGACAGGGGCAGGCGCTGCGCGGGCAGCGGCGGGATCGAGTCGGGGATGTCGTGCAGCGACGCGTACTCGCGGGTCGGCACCAGGGGCGGCGAGTACGCGTGGACGGTGGCGGCCGGGGCGCCGGAGGTGTTGCGCACCTGGTGCGCGCGGCCCGAGCCGAAGCCGAGCGCGTCGCCGGTCTCGCGCACGGCGGTGCGGATCGGGCCCGCCGGGTAGCGGTAGTCCTCGCGCAGGCTGCCGGTCAGCACGGTGAACGACCCGGCGGAGCCGCCGTGGTCGTGCGGCTCGGTGCCCTGGCCGGGCAGCCACGACAGCAGCCACAGCTCCACGCCCTCGGTCAGGCCGAGGCGCGCCCACCAGCGGCGTTCGGGCGTGTAGTCGAGGACGGACAACAGCCCGGTCGTGAGCTCGCTCGCCACGAACGAGGTGAGGTCGCGCAGCTCGCGCGGGGTCCACAGGGATCGGGACGGGTGGATCACGTCCCGCAGCAGCCGGCCGTCCAGCGCCGGGTGCAGGTCGAATTGGTCTTGTTCGGCAAACGTCGAGGTCACCGGCTCGCTCCTGGAGGCCACGTCGGTACGGGGCAGCGATCAAGACGCGACGCGGAACGCCAGGTCAGCGCATGCGTCGCGTCGAGCTACACCCGCACGACGCCACGAGCACGAGGTCGATCGCGCGGTCAGTCCAGGAGTAGACCAGCACGCCGTGATGGTGCCAGAGGACCTCGGAACGCGGCTAGAGCGTCCACCAGGTGATCAGCGCGGCACGCGGAGCAGCAGCAGCGAGCGCGCCTGGACCTCCACCTCCGCCCGCGGTGCCAGCGAACCGGGGTCCGGCGGCGAGCCGTCCGCCGTCGTCGTGTCGAGGAACGGCTCGAACGACGGCCCGTACCGCTCGGGCGGCAGCGTCACGGTGACCGCCTCCGCGCCCGCGTGCATCAGCAGCAGCCACGAGTCGTCCGACACCAGCTCGCCGCCGCGGGTGCGCGAGAGGCAGTTGGAGCCGTCGACGAACATGCCGAGCGTGCGGCGGCTCTCGTCGAACCAGTCGGTCTCGGCCATCTCGTGGCCGTCCGGCCGGAACCACACCAGGTCCGGGTTGCCGCTGGGCGTCGTGCGGCCTTCGAAGAACTCGGGCTGCCGCAGCGCGGGAGACGACGCGCGCAGGTCGATCAGCCGCTGGGTGAAGCCGAGCAGCGCCTTGCCCGCCTCGGTCTCCGTCCAGTCGACCCACGACACCGCGTTGTCGAGGCAGTAGGCGTTGTTGTTGCCGCCCTGGGTGCGCCACATCTCGTCGCCCGCCACCATCATCGGGGTGCCGGTGGACAGCAGCAGCGTGGCGAGCTGGTTGCGCGCCTGCTTCGTGCGCAGCGCCAGGATCTCCGGGTCGTCCGTCTCGCCCTCGGCGCCGCAGTTCCACGAACGGTTGTCGTTCGTGCCGTCGCGGTTCTGCTCGCCGTTCTCCTCGTTGTGCTTGTCGTTGTAGGACACCATGTCCCGCAGCGTGAAGCCGTCGTGCGCGGTGATGAAGTTGATCGACTGCCACGGCCGGCGCAGGTCGTCCGCGTACAGGTCGGACGAGCCGGACAACCGGTAGGCGAGGTCGCGCACGGAGGTGTGGCCGCGCCAGAAGTCGCGGACCGTGTCGCGGTAGCGGCCGTTCCACTCCGCCCACTGCACGCCGAAGTCGCCGACGCGGTAGCCGTCGCCCGTCGCGTCCCACGGCTCGGCGATCAGCTTCGCCCGGCACAGCACCGGGTCGGTCGTGATGGCCGTGAGCAGCGCCGAGTCGCGGTCGAAGAACCCGCCGCCCGGCCTGCCCATCGTGGAGGCGAGGTCGAACCGGAACCCGTCGACGCCCATCTCGTCCGCCCAGTACCGCAGCGAGTCGGTGACGAGCCTCACGACCTGGGGCGACCCGGCGTCGAGGGTGTTGCCGCAGCCGGTGATGTCGACCGTGCTGCCGCCACCCGCGTGCAGGTAGTAGCCCGGCGCGTCGAACCCGCGGAAGCTCAGCGTCGGCCCGTCCGGCCCGCCCTCGCAGGTGTGGTTGTAGACGACGTCGATCAGCACCTCGATGCCCGCCGCGTGCAGCGCGGCCACCATCGTGCGGAACTCCTGCACCTCGTTGCCCGGCTCGCTCGCGTAGCCGGGGTGCGGCGCGCAGTAGGCGAGCGGCGAGTAGCCCCAGTAGTTGACCGCACCCCTGCTGATCAGCGACGGCTCGTCCTGGAACGCCTGCACCGGCAGCAGCTCGACCGTCGTCACGCCCAGCCGCACCAGGTGCTCGACCGCCGCCGGGTGCGCGAGCCCGAGGTAGGTGCCGCGCAGCCGCTCGGGGATGCCGGGGTGGTTCTTCGTGAAGCCCTTGACGTGCATCTCGTAGATGACGGCCTCTTCGAACGGCACCTCGGGCTTCACGCCGGTGGCGGCGCCGCCCGGCGAGCTCACCACGGACAGCGGCACCGATCCCAGCGAGTCGACCGCCGACGGCGGCCCGTGCATCGGGTCGCCCACGTACCCGAGGGAGGCCTCCAGGTCGGTGATCCGGCCGGTGATCTGCCGCGCATACGGGTCGACCAACAGCTTCGCCGGGTTGCAGCGCAGCCCCCGGCCCGCGTCGTACGGGCCGTGCACGCGGTAGCCGTACCTCTGGCCGGGGGTGACGCCGGGCACGAGCCCGTGCCAGACGCCGAACGTCCGCTCGGTCAGCTCGACCCGTTTCTCGGACCCGTCCTCGCCGATCAGGCACACCTCGACCGCGTCGGCGACGTGGGACGTCACCGCGAAGCGGACACCGCCGGCCTCGGCGTGCGCCCCCAGCGGGAACGGACGGCCTGCCAGCACCTCGGACTCCGGACGAGTAGCCATGCCCCCGATCTTGGCATCTGACCCCGACGGAGAACTCGAGTGTTCACACAGGCGGCGCAGTGCCCCGGCCAGTCGTGTCGGACACCCCGATGGAGGACCCGCCGATGGTCGTTCGGAACAATGGAGCCGTGGCGGACGTCGACGTGACAGATCTGGTCGTGCACATGGCGGGCGTATCGGTCCGTCGAGGGAAGAACACGCTGGTCGGAAACATCGACTGGAGCGTGGAGCTGGACGAGCGCTGGGTGGTCCTCGGCCCGAACGGGGCGGGCAAGACCACGCTGCTGCGGCTCTCCAGCGCCGAACTGCACCCCACGAAGGGCAAGGTCCACCTCCTGGGCGAACGCCTGGGCAAGACCGACGTGCAGGAGCTCAAGCCCCGCATCGGCCTGTGCTCGGCGGCCCTCAACGGCCGCGTGCCCGCCGACGAGAAGGTCGTCGACCTGGTCGTCTCGGCCGGCTACGCGGTGCTCGGCCGCTGGCGCGAGGACTACGGCAAGCAGGACACCGACCGCGCCCGCGAGCTGCTCGGCACGCTCGGCATCGAGCACCTGGCCGACCGCCTCTACGGCACGCTGAGCGAGGGCGAGCGCAAGCGCACCCTGATCGCCCGCGCGCTGATGACCGACCCGGAGATGCTGCTGCTCGACGAGCCCGCCGCGGGTCTGGACCTGGGCGGCCGCGAGGACCTCGTGGCGAAGCTGTCCGAGCTCGCGATGGACCCGGACGCGCCCGCGATGGTGCTGGTCACGCACCACGTCGAGGAGATCCCGCCGGGCTTCACGCACGCGCTGCTGCTGCGCGAGGGCTCGGTCGTGGCGCAGGGCCTGCTGGAGGACACCCTCACCGAGGAGAACCTCTCCAAGACGTTCGGGCAGGACCTGGAGCTGCAGAAGGCGGGAGACCGCTTCTTCGCCCGCCGCAAGGTCTGAAAAGCTACCGCCGGGTAACGTGACACCGCTGTCGCGACGACTGATGGAGGCTGGTTTTGGCTGAGTTCGTGAGGCTCGAGGTCGAGGACGGGATCGGCACGATCCGCCTGGAGCGGCCGCCGATGAACGCCCTGAACCGGCAGGTGCAGACCGAGCTGCAGGCCGCCGCCAAGGAGGCCTCGGAGCGTTCCGACGTCTACGCGGTGATCGTCTACGGCGGCGAGAAGGTCTTCGCGGCCGGCGCCGACGTCAAGGAGTTCGCGCAGATCTCCCACGCCGAGATGACGCTGCGGGCCAAGGGGCTGTCGGACGCCCTCGGCGCGCTGTCGACCATCCCGAAGCCGACGGTCGCGGCCATCACCGGCTACGCGCTGGGCGGCGGCTTCGAGGTCGCGCTCGGCTGCGACCGCCGCATCACGGGCGACAACGCCAAGGTCGGCCAGCCCGAGATCCTGCTCGGCCTGATCCCCGGCGGTGGCGGCACGCAGCGCCTCGCCCGGTTGATCGGCCCGGCGAAGACCAAGGACCTGCTCTACACCGGCCGGTTCGTCGGCGCCCAGGAGGCGCTGGAGATCGGCATGGTCGACGAGGTCGTCGCACCCGACGACGTGTACGCGGCCGCGGTGCGCTGGGCGAAGCAGTTCGTCAACGGACCGGTGCTCGCCCTGGCGGCGACCAAGGCCGCCGTCGACGGCGGCCTCGACACCGACCTCGAGTCGGGCCTGAAGCTCGAGAGCCACCTCTTCGCGGCCCTGTTCGCGACCGAGGACAAGAAGGCGGGCGTGGAGTCGTTCATCGAGAACGGGCCCGGAAAGGCGAAGTTCAGTGGCAACTGATCCGGCACCCAACCCGCACGCGTCGGCCGAGCAGGTCGAGGCGGCCTACAAGGACACCAAGCTCGCGCAGGTGCTCTACCACGACTGGGAAGCGGGCACGTACGACGAGAAGTGGTCGATCTCGTACGACGAGCGCTGCATCACCTACGCGACGGACCGCTTCCGCGCCGCCGCCGGTGACGTGGGCCCGTACGAGCACGCGCTGGAACTGGGCTGCGGCACGGGTTTCTTCCTGCTGAACCTGATGCAGGGCGGCGTCGTCGAGAAGGGCTCGGTCACCGACCTCTCGCCCGGCATGGTCGAGGTGGCGCTGCGCAACGCCCAGAACCTCGGGCTGGACGTCGACGGCCGGGTCGCCGACGCCGAGCGCATCCCGTACGACGACGACACGTTCGACCTCGTCGTCGGCCACGCGGTGCTGCACCACATCCCGAACGTCGAGGACGCGATGCGCGAGGTGCTGCGCGTGCTGAAGCCGGGCGGCAAGTTCGTGTTCGCCGGCGACCCGACGAACATCGGCAACTTCTACGCCCGCAAGCTCGGCCAGGCCACGTGGTGGCTGACCACCAACGTCACCAAGGCCGTGCCGGTGCTGGGCTCGTGGCGCCGTCCGCAGGAGGAGCTCGACGAGTCCTCGCGCGCGGCCGCCCTGGAAGCCGTGGTCGACCTGCACACGTTCGACCCGGACCAGCTGGAGGCGACGGCCCGCCGCGCCGGTGCCGTCGGCGTCCACGCGGTGACCGACGAGCTGTCCGCCGCGTTGTTCGGCTGGCCGGTGCGCACGTTCGAGGCCGCCGTGCCGCGCGAGAAGCTGGGCTTCGGCTGGGCGATGTTCGCCTACCGCACCTGGCAGAACCTCTCGTGGGTCGACCAGAACGTGCTGTCGAAGGTCCTGCCGCGCGAGGTCTTCTACAACGTGTCGATCACCGGCAGGAAGTCTTCCTGAGTTGGGCTACGCGTTCACCTCGTCCGACGTGGCGTTCCTGCGCGGTGACGCCGGAGCCGCCGCGCTGGCCGAGGTGGACGCGTTGCCCTTCACCGACGCCTCGCGGCTGCACGACGTGGGCGTCGCCCGCAAACTGCTGGGGGAGTCGTTCGCCCCGGTCGTGGAAACCGTGCTGCTGCGCCGCCGCGCTTCGTCCAAACTGGACGGTGCCGCTTCCTGGCTCTTCACCGACGACGCTCTGCAGCAGGCCACCGCGTCCGCCGTCGCCCGGCACCGCGCGGCGCGGTTCGCCGGTCGTGACGTCCACGACGTGACGTGCTCGATCGGCGCGGACCTCTCCGCGCTGGCGTCGGTCGCCTCCCGGTGCCTGGGCTCGGACCTCGACCCGGTGCGGCTCGCCATGGCGCGCCACAACGTCCCGGGTCAGGCGGTCGTGCGGGCCGACGCGCTGCGGCCGGTCTCGCGCGCCTCGGCCGTCACCGCGGACCCGGCTCGCCGCGACTCCTCCGGCCGCCGCAAGTGGAACCCGTCGGACTTCGTGCCACCGCTGGACGAGCTCGCGGAGGTCTACGCGGGCGTCGACCTCGCGGTGAAGTGCGCTCCCGGCATCGACTTCGCCGTCGCGCCGTGGGCCGACGAGATCGAGGTCGTGTCGCTGGACGGCGCCGTCCGCGAGGCCTGCCTGTGGACGCGCGGCCTCGCCACGCCGGGGGTGTCCCGCCGCGCCTCGGTCCTGCACGGCTCCTCGTCCTGGACTCTCACCGACGCCGAACCCGACGACTGCCCCGTCGCCGCGCCGGGGGAGTGGATCATCGACCCGGACGGCGCCGTCGTGCGCGCGGGCCTGGTGCGCCACTACGCGGCCCGGCACGGCCTGTGGCAGCTCGACGAGCGCATCGCGTACCTGAGCGGGTCCGTGCCGCCGCCCGGCATCCGCGCGTTCCGCGTGCTCGAACACGGGCACTACACCGAGAAGTCCCTCAAGTCGTTGCTGAAGACCCGCGGAGTCGGCCGGCTGGAGATCCTGGTGCGCGGCCTCGACGTCGACCCGAACCCGTTGCGCAAGCGCCTCAAGCTCTCCGGTCCCGCCGAGGCCACCGTCGTGCTGACCCGCGTCGGCTCAAAGCCGTTCTTCCTGCTGTGCCAGGCTGAGCGCACCTAGCGCCAGGTCGAGCCGGGCCTCGTGGTGATCGGGCCGCAGCCGCTTGCCGTGCGTCAGCGTCGCGATCCCGTGCAGCGTGCTCCAGAACAGCTCGGTCAGCGTCTCCAGGTCCCGATCGCCCTTGACGGGGTCGACCGCCGCGACGAGCTCGCCGAACGCGTCGCGCAGCTCCTGGGGGATGTCGTCGGTGCCGAACGGGATGTCGACCCGCAGCACGAACATCGCGTCGTAGAGCGCCGGACGCTCCCGTGCGAACGCGAGGTACGCCTCGGCCGCGGCCCGCAGCCGTGACCCGCCTCGGGCCGGTCGCGCCTGGCGCAGCTGCCGCGCCAGCTCACCGGCGCCCTGGATCGCCACCGCGCGCACGATCGCGTCCTTGCCCTTGAAGTGGCTGTAGAGCACCGGCTGGCTGTACTCGACCTTGTCGGCGAGCCGGCGCGTGGTGACCGCGTCCCAGCCCTCCTCCTCGGCCAGCTCCCGAGCGGCGTCGATGATCAGCTGATGGCGTTCGGCCCGCTCGCGCTCACGCCGGTTCTGGATGCTCACCACCCGAATCTAGCACCGCTAGACATCCGAGCACAGCTTCTGTTAGCGTCGCTCCAGTAGCTAGCAACGCTAGATTTGTTCGGAGGAAGCAATGCGGTTCACCACGGTCATGGCCTCGCTCGTCGTGCTGGCGGGCTTCTACTTCGGCCTGAGCTACCTGCTGGCCGGCAACTGGGCGGCGGCGGGCTTCGGCATCGTCGACCCGGACGGCTACTACGTCGTGAAGGGCGTGCGCGACATCGCCTACGGCCTGACCGCGCTGATCCTGCTGCTGATGAAACAGCGGCGGGCACTGGGCTGGGTGGTCCTGGCCGACGCGATCATCCCGATCGGCGACTGCATGGCCGTGATCACCCACGGCGGCACGGTGGGCTACGCGCTCATGGTGCACGGCTCGGCGGCGGTGCTGGTGCTGTTCACGGCGTGGCTGCTGCTGCGGGAGAAGGCGCCCGCGCGGGCGGTGCAGGCCGAGCCCGTCCCGGCCGCGTGAGCGAGCGGCTCGGTGGGCGGGCGGCTCGTTGAGTGGGCGGCTTGGTGGGCGGGCGGCTCAGCGGGCGCGGCGGCTCAGTGGGCGCGGGTGAGCGAGACGCCAAGGCCTGCGGCCTCCGCGCTCCTCGGTGGTGGAGGCTGAGCCGGGCGGCTTTCCGCCGCGGCTGGTTCCGAGAACCCGCTTACCCCGCCTCGCTTACCCCGCCTCGCTCACCCCCACCCGGCTTTCTGTAGCCCGGCTCGGCTCGCTCCCGCTCTGCTCGCCTGGCCCTGCGCGCTTCCCGCCCGGCCCGCTCCCGCCCGACTCGGCTCGCGCTCGCCCTGCCCCGTCCGCCCTGCCCTGCTCGCCCCGCCTGGCTCGCCCCCGCCCGGCTCGGCCAGCCCCGCCCGGCCAGCCGCCAGCCCCGCCCGGCCAGCCCCGCCCGGCTCGCTCCCGCCCGACTCGGCTCGCTCCCGCCCCGCGCTCGCGCTGCCCCGCGCGCCCCGCCGTGCTTGTCCCCGCCCTGCTTGCTCCCGCCCGGCCCGGCTCGACCAGCCCCGCCTCGCTCGTCCTGCCCCACCCCGCCCGGCACACCCCGCCCGGCACACCCCGCCCGGCTCAGCGGGGCGCGGCCACCCCGGGCGACAGCGCCCGCACCGCCTGCGCCAGCCCCGAGTCCGTGATCTCGCGCAGCAGCAGCCCGGTCAGCACGTGGAACGCCCGGCTCACCTCGTCGGGCTGCGGGGACAGCACGAGCGTCCCGGCGAACTCGGAGGCGTCGGCGAGGTCGTCCAGCCCGCGTCCCTGCACCGCGTTGACGCCCTCGGCGAGGCAGCGCAACGACATCACGTGGTCGCGCATCCCGTTGACCATGTAGACGGCCTGCCACACCAGGCCCCGCGCGATCGACGACCGCGCGTGCAGCCCGTACAGCCACGCGAGCCCGACCAGTTCGGCGCGATCGGGCTGCGCGGACCGCGGCAGCGGGTTGGCCTCGCCGAAGAGCAGCCGGAACGCCGGCCCGGTCGCGCCGAACTCGGTGGAGGGCCAGAACGCGACGTCCACCTGCAACGACGAGCGCAGCAGGAACACCCGGAAGAGCACCGAACCGCGCCGCACGTCGACGTGCCCCACGGCGTCGCACGCGTACATCAACGCGGTCCAGTCGGTGATCACGGCGTCCAGGTCGCGGTCGACCGAGAGCGCGAAGTCGATGTCGGACCAGCGGTCTTCCTCGCCGAGGGCAGCCGAACCGGTCACCGCCGCCCCGACCACGCGCGGGTCGATCTCGGCGGCGTTGACGAGGTCGCGGTGCAGTTGCTCGCGTTCGGAAACCGAGAACACCGCCCCACTTTATTGGCCGCTGCTCGAAGAGCCGACGAAAGTGGCTCCTGTCACGTGCGGACAGGAGCCACTTCCGTCGTGCAGGAACGGACTAGCCCAGCGCCACCGCGAAGATGTGCATGTCGCCGTCCTCCGGCAGCACGACGGACGCCAGCGTCTTGCCCTCCGGCGCCGCGTACGTCTTCGTGGCGAAGATGTGCGTGGCCACCTTCTCGTTGCCGCCGCCGAGCTGGTTGCGGTACGGCGTGTTCGCGACGATCACGTTGCCGTAGCTCGGCGCCGCCCCGCCGCCGCCCAGCGTCCAGTCGCTGAACCCGATGTCCACCGACGCCGTGGTGCCGTCGGTGAACGTCACCGTGGCCGGCTTGGTGCGGGCGCCGTTCGCCGCCGAGCCGAGGAAGGCCAGGCGGGTGCCCGAGAGGGTCAGCGTCTGCTTCTGCGCGGTCGCGTTGTCGGCGCGGCCGGGAGGCGACGACGGCCAGGTGAACGTCAGGCCGTCGACGGTGCCCGTGCCGCCCGGCGGGAGGCCGGCCGCGGCCAGCGCCTCGCGCGAGTAGCTGTAGCCGCCGCCGTCGAAGTCGCCCTCACCGGTGGCGTCGGCGGAGGCGCCGACGTTGTTCACCGCGGCGAGCATGCTGCCCGCCGGCGCGACCTTCACCGTCTGCGGCAGGGCTACCGGCTTCGCGGCGCCCTCGACGGTCACCGTGACGGTGATGTCGTAGAAGCCCTGCGGGGTCGAGGCGTCCGCCGAGACCGTGAACTCACCCGGCACGCTGCCGCTCACCGGCGTGAACTCCAGCGCGTCCGAGCCGGTGATCGTGTACGTCGCCAACGGGTCGCCGTCGTAGAGCTTGACCGCGTTCACCTTCGCCGTCACGGACTTGCCCGGTTCGACGACGAGCTGGCGCGGTTCGACGGTCAGGAAGTACGGCTGGTCGTGCCTGATCGGCTGCTCGCCTTCGCGGAACGACGGGGGCGCGTCGGTCGCGCCCGTGCCCCAGGACGAGGGCGCCTTGCCGAGCACGAAGTCGAGCTTGCCGCCGCGTTCGACGAACGACTCGGGCAGCCAGGTCTTCGACGACGCGCGGCCGTCGACCTTCAGCGACTGCACGTACTTCGTCGCCGTGTTCGCCTGCGGGGCGGTGATCGTGATGTCCTTGCCGCCGCCGCGGTTGATCTTCACCGAGGTGAACAGCGGGCTGCTCAGCACGAGCTCCGCGCGCGACGGGACCTGCGGGTAGATGCCCATCGACGTGAAGACGAACCACGACGACATCGCGCCGAGGTCGTCGTTGCCGGGGATGCCGCCGGGGGCGTTCTTCCACAGCGTGGTGATGGTCTCCCGCAACGTCTCCTGCGTCTTGGCGGGCTTGCCCGTGTAGTTGTAGAGCCACGGGGCGTTCACCGACGGCTCGTTGTCCAGCTCGGACTTCGCCCCGCCCTTGCCCGTCAGGGCCCAGCTGCCGTCGGCGTTGTGGAAGAAGTCGTCGAGGCGCTTGGTGGCGCGGTCCCTGCCACCCAGCGACTCCACGAGCCCGGCGACGTTGTGCGGCACCATCCAGGTGTACTGGGCGCTGCTGCCCTCGACGAACCCGTTGCCGGTGTCGGGCGTGAAGTCCTTGACCCACGTGCCGTCGGCGTTGCGGTTGCGGATGTAGCCGCCGGTGCTGTCCGCGACCGGGTCGAAGTTGTTCTGCCACCACTGCGCGCGCTCGGCGAAGGTCTTGGCGACCTTCTTGTCGCCCGTGCGCCCGGCGAGCTGGCTGATCGCGAAGTCCGCCGCGGAGATCTCCAGGGTCTCCGCCGCGCCGCCCCACGCGTTCGACACGGCCGGCATGTACTTGTTCTGCAGGTACTTGTCGAGCGACGGCCGCTGGCCGACCGACATGACCGCCCAGCCGTCCTTGCTCAGGTCGAGCGGCGTGGGCACGGTCGCGGCCTTCACCAACGACTTGAGCGAGGACTTGAGGTCGTACCTGTCGCCGCCGAACGCGGAGATCGCGGCAAGCGCGATCGGTGCCGGGTCGCCGTTCATGACGTGCGTGCCGCCGGCGGCGTGCGTCCAGCGGTCCCAGACCCCGTTGTTCTGGTTGGCCTGGTTGAGCAGCGACTGCGCGATGTCCGAGCCGATCTGCGGCTCCAGCAGCGTGAGGAGCTGCAGCTGCGAGCGGTAGATGTCCCAGCCGGAGAACGTGCCGTACTGGGCCTTCTGCCGACTCTTGTCGATCTTGTGCACCTTGCCGTCGAAGCCGGCGTACTCGCCGTTGACGTCGCTGAAGAGGTTGGGGTGCAACAGCGAGTGGTACAGCGCGGTGTAGAACTTCGTCCGCTCGTCGTCGGTGCCGCCGCCGACCTCGATGCGCTTGAGCTGTTTCTGCCACGCGATGTAGGCGTTGTCGCGCATGTCCTCGATGGACTGGCCCTTGTTCTCGGCCTTGAGGTTCTGCTTGGCGTTGTCCAGGCTCACGTACGAGATGCCGACCTTGACGCCGACCTGGCTGCCGGGCGCGAAGCCCAGGTAGGCGCCGGAGCCCTTGCCCAGCACCGGCCAGCCGTTCGTGCCGTACGTCGTGCCGCCCTGAGCGCTGGTGCCACCGGGCGTGACAACGTTGTCCTGGTACGTGCCGACCTCGGTGAACGGCTGGTCGAACTCCGCGACGAAGTGCAGCGTGTAGTAGCTGCGGCGGCCGACCTGGTTGATGTAGCCGCAGAAGTTGCCGGACGTGACGCTGCCGGTGATCGTCCGCTTGTCCTTGTCGACCACGGTCTGCGCGTCGCTGGAGCCGACCTGCGACTTGGAGGTGTTGACGAGCACCGTCGCGGGCTTGTCGGCGGGGAAGCTGAACCGAGCGGCACCGGTGCGTTCGGTGGCGGTCAGCTCGGCCTTCGCGCCCGACTTGAGCGTCACGTCGTAGCGGCCGGGCTTGGCCACCTCGTCGGCGTGCGCGAACTCGCTCGCGTAGACGGCGTCGGTCGCGTCCGTGGTCGGCGACGTGGTGACGGTCCCGACGTGCGGGAAGATCGGGATGTCACCGCTGCCGCCCGCGCACCCCGTCCCGGACATGTGGGTGAGGCTGAAGCCGCGGATCTTCGTGGCGTCGTACCGGTACCCGCCGGGAGCCGCGGCGCGCAGGGTGTTGCCGCGCGAGGCCTCCGGGCTGAAGGAGAACATGCCGAACGGCACGACCGCGCCGGGGAAGGTGTTCCCGAGGTTGGTCGTGCCGATGAACGGGTTCACGTGTGCCGCCGGATCCGGCACCACCTGAACCTGGGGCTGAGCGGAGGCAGGGACCACTCCGAACGTCATGGCCACCGCCACCGCAGCTGTCGTGAGGACTCTTCGCTGCATGGTCGCGGACCCTACTTACCGTGCCCGCCCAACCCCAGAGTGTGAAGCCGTTTTGTCGTCAACCGGACAAGCGCTGCTCCATGAACGACCTCAGCGCGGGCCAATCGGTCTCCTCCGCGACCTCTACCTGGTGCTTTCCCTCGACGAGCGCGCCCTCGTCGTCGATGTCGAGCCCGTGGACGGCGAGCTGCAGCGTGCCGGGCACGATCGCCTCGGCCACCGCGACGGCGTCGTGGACGAGGATGCCCTCGTCCTGCCGGGAGTGGTTCTGCTCGCGGTGCCCGGCGAGGTAGGCCCGGTAGGTGCCGGTGAGACCGCTGAGCACCGGGTCGACCCGCGAGAGGAACTCGGTGTCGGCGACGCACCTCTGGGTGAGGTTGAGCGGCACGATGATCGGCCTGGCACGGCGGATCACCGTCTGGGCGGCCTTGGCGTCGGCCCAGAAGTTGAACTCGGCCCGCAGCGTCATGTTGCCGATCCCGAGCCCGCCGCCCATGACGACGAGCCGCGGGAACTCGACACCGGCCTCGATCGCCCTGGCGATGTTGGTGAGCGGCCCGATCGCGGCGACGACGGTGTCGGGCGTGATCGTGTCGGCGAAGAACCGCGTGGTGTCGTCCCCGGCGATCGGCCGCGGGTTCTCCGGCAACGTGAGCGCCTGCCCGCCGAGCCCGTCCTCGCCGTGCACGTCCGCCGCGCCACCCGTGCCGGCGCTGCCCCGGACCACGGGCACGTCGGTGCGCCCGAGGTGGGCGAGCAGCCGCAACGCGTTGGCGGTGGTGAGGTCGAGCCCGACGTTGCCGAACACCGTGGTCAGGCCCTTGAGCTCGACCTCGGGGCTGCGCGCGGCGAGCGCGATCGCGAACGCGTCGTCGACGCCGGGGTCGGTGTCGATGATGAGGGGAGTCGCCATGCGCCCCAGCCTGCCCGACCGCGCCGCGCATGTCCTGGTGGTGGTTCGTTCGCCCGACGCCAAGTTTCACTTGGATCAAAGCGGCCCCGCCTGGAGCCGCCATGAAGATCCAGTCCTACGCGCAGATCTTCACAGATCGAAAGCGCGTCGAACAGTTTCCACCTTGATCACCAATCGGCGATGATTCCCGGCGATTGGTTTGAAGTCATGCTTTCGGTAGAAAGCCGCCGCATTGTCGTTGATCGCATCGACGACAATGAGTCGACCTGATGCCACATTCGCGGCCTCGACGATCCGCGTCAGTGCATCGTGCAGTAGCTCGGCGCCATGCCCTTGGCCCTGGTGCTCTCGGTCGAGAGCGAGCTTGGCCAGCAAGTAGCCCGGTATTGGCGTGCTCAACCCACCCGCAAGGGAGGATGAGACGCCTTCCCTGGCGACCTGGTGGGGAGTGATCGCGTAGTAGGCGTAGACGCGATCACTCCCGACCTGTGTCCAGACGTAGGTCCTTGCTGTGCCGCGCTTTCCGGCATCAACGGCATGATTCCTGAGCCACTCGTCCAGCGCTGGAACGCCGCAGTCGAACTCAGAGAGTTCGTGCTGCCCGTCCAGTGCAGAAGAGGCCCAGTTCATCACTTGCGCACATACCCCCGATAACCCGAGTTGAGTTTGGCCAGGTTGGGCGCCTCGTCCGCCGTGTCGAGCGCAGCCATGAGCTCATCGAACTGCTCGGCGGGCATGATCGTCACGTCAGCGCGGGCAAGGACTTTGTCTGCCGCTTCGGTAGCGGCTTCCACGACGAACGAACTGGTTGACTGCTTGCTCAGCTCCGCAGCTCGCTCAACGCGAGCCTTGGCTTTCTGATCTAGCCTGACCTCCAGACGGGCTTCCTTGATCAACAATGCGGGTTCACCTCCAGTCGGCAACTGTGGCGCAGTCGTCGACAATGACACTGTGTCCCCCGAGTGTACGGCGTTTGTACGGAAGAGACTAGCCCAAGCATCTTGACCAGCGGTTTTGGATGTTGGCGAACCGGAGCGGAAGGCGCCTCGTTGCATTCCGACCGCAGGCGTGCCGATCTTGAGGACCCGCAACCAGAAAGCCCTGCTGGACAGCGCTCGCTGCCCCTTTACGAGCTTGAGGCGGCGGCCGTGAAGTGGGTGAGCCGCTTGAGTTCCTGGCCGTCAGAGGTCCAAAACCGACCAGATGCAGCGAAGAGGAAACCAGCAGGTCAGGACAAGGTCTGTCGATCGCGCCACAAGCCGAAAGCTAGAGTCTTCGGTCATGACTTCGATGTGGGGCGCGCCGGTGTGGACGCGCTGGGCCAGGTCGCGCCGCGACCCGATGCAGGCGCGCTTTCTCACCCTGGCCTCCCTGCGCTGGGTCCTGCGCCACCGCGCCTACACGCCGTGGTATCTGGTCCGCTACTGGCGGCTGCTCAAGTTCCGGCTGCTCAACCCCCACGTCGTGCTGCGCGGCATGGTGTTCTTCGGCAAGCGCGTCGACGTCATGGCCCGTCCCGGCTACGGGCGCCTCGAGATCGGGCGCTGGGTGCACATCGGCGACGGCAACGCCATCCGGTGCCACGAGGGGTCGTTGCGCATCGGCGACAAGGTCGTGTTCGGCAAGGACAACACGGTCAACTGCTACCTCGACATCGAGATCGGCGCGTCGTCGCTGGTGGCCGACTGGGTCTACATCTGCGACTTCGACCACAAGACCGAGGACATCACGCTGCCCATCAAGGACCAGGGCATCGTGAAGTCGCCGGTGCGGATCGGGCCGGACTGCTGGCTCGGCACCAAGGTGACGGTGCTGCGCGGCACGCGCGTCGGGCGCGGGTGCGTGCTCGGGGCGCACGCCGTCGTGCGCGGGGACGTGCCGGACTTCAAGATCGCCGTCGGCATGCCGGCCCGCGTGGTGCGGGACCGGCGGGCCGACTACGAGGCGGACGCGCAGCGGCGGGCGGACATCGCGGACATGGCCCGCAAGGCCAAGGAGGCACTGGCTAAGCGAGCGGAAGAAGCGTCGGACGCTTCGGCGTGAAGCCGTCGCCCGGTTGCCGGCCGATGAGCTTGTTGCGCGCCCGCGTGCAGGCGACCGGCAGCACCTGCTCGCGCAGCCACCGCCAGTGGTCCCGCAGCGACGACGGCGCGGCGGTCCCGTCCAGCGGCGCGAGCCACGCCGGGTCGAACGGGACGTCCAGCGCCGACAGCAGGTGTCCCGCCAGCCGGCGGTGCCCCAGCGACGACAGGTGCAGGCGGTCCGGCCCGAAGTAGCGCGAGTCGTGCACGCACGCGTCGGCTTCGACGTCCACCAGCACCGCGCCGTGCCGGTCCGCCGCGGCACGCATCGCCGAGTTCAGGGCCTGGATCCGCGGGCGCACTCGCCACCCGAACGGCATGCGGTGCGAGACATCGCTCAACGTGAACACGGCGACGGTGGGCGCGAACGACGTCACGGCGCGCACCAGGGCATCGGCGCGAGCGGAGATCTCCGCGGCGGAGGCGCCCGACATCACGTCGTTGCCGCCGCCGAACACCGCCACCAGGTCCGGTTCCAGCGCCGCGGCGGACGGCACCTGTTCCACCAGCATCTGGTCCAGGCGCCGGCCGCGCACGCCGAGGTTGGCGTAGCGGAAGCCGGGCGCGTCCAGCACGGACGCGACCCGGTCGGCCCAGCCGCGGTAGCGGCCGTCGGGCAGCAGGTCGTCCAGGCCCTCGGTGCAGCTGTCGCCGAGCGCCACGAAACGTTGGTACGTCATTCAGTCCTCGGTCACCTCGTGTTCACGGGACCGGCGACTGTAGCCGAGCTAGGTGAACAGGTTCCCGGTCGCGATCTTGGGCCGGCCGAGGACGCCCGGCTCCCGCACGCGAGCGGCCGCGTAGACGGACGCCGTGTCCTCGGCGATCGTCGCCCAGTTGAAGTCCGTGGCCAGGCGCGCTTTCGCGGCACGGGCGCGGGCGGCGGCCGACGCGGGGTCCGACAGCACGTCGCGCACGGCCCGCGCCAACCCGTCCACGTCACCGGGGGCGAACGACAGGCCCGTCACGCCGTCCAGCACGACCTCGCCGAGCCCGCCCGCGGTCGAGGCGACCAGCGGGGTCCCGGCGGCCGCGGCCTCCAAGGCCACGATGCCGAACGGTTCGTAGCGCGAGGGCAGCACGACCGCGTCGGCCGCCGTCAGCAACGCCGCCAGCGCGCGGTCGGAGAGGTGCCCGACGAACTCGACCGCGCGCAGCACGCGGTGCTTGCGCGCCTGTTCCCGCAACCACTCCGTCTGCGAGCCGCCGCCCGCCACGACGACGCGCGTGCCGCGGTGCGCCCGGCGGATCCGGGGGAGGGCGGCGATCAGGTCCTGGATGCCCTTCTCCCACTCGATGCGGCCGAAGAACAGCAGCAACGGGTCGCCGTGCGGCGAGTACGCGCGCTTCGCCGCGCCGACGTCCTTGGGGCGCACCTTCCAGCCGCCGGGCTCGATCCCGTTGTGCAGCACCGAAACCAGGTCGGTGTCCACGTCGAACAGGTGCGCCACCTCGCCCCGCATCGCCGACGAGCAGGTGATCAGCGCGTCGGCGCGGTTCGCGAGCCACCACTCCACCGAGTGCACCTGCTGGTTCAGCGGGTGCGACAGCCAGCCGGAGTGCCGGCCCGCCTCGGTCGCGTGGACCGTCGCCACCAGCGGCACGCCGAAGGCCTCCGCCAGCGCCACGGCCGGGTGCGCCACCAGCCAGTCGTGCGCGTGCACGACGTCCGGGCGCCACGCACCGAGAGCCAGTCCTGCGCGCGTCATCGCGTGGCCCATCGCGAGCGTCCACGCCAGCAGGTCCTTCTCGAACACGAAGTGCGCGGGGTCCTCGGCGACGCGGACCAGCCGCACGCCCTCGCTCACCACGTCGGTCGTCGGGTGCGTGACCGCGTCCGTGCCGGACGGCTGCCGACAGAGCACGACGACCTCGTGCCCCTGCGCGGCCAGCTGTGTCGCGAGCGCGTGGACGTGCCTGCCCAGCCCGCCGACCACCACCGGCGGGTACTCCCACGACAACATCAGCACGCGCATCCCGTTACCCCATTCCTCGCGCGTCCAGGTGCCCGAACGGGCCGTCCGCCGCGCGGAGCTCCGCCGCCCTCGCCCGTCCACGACCGCCGCGCGCCAGCGCCGCGAGCTCGCTGAAGCGGTCGCTGTGAATCTTCGCGCGGTACCGGGCGTAGTCGGCGGCCGAGTCCTTGGTGACCATGAAGGCCCAGTCGCTCGACAACGCCAGCAGCGCCTCGCGCACCGCCTGGTCCAGCACCGGGTCCCGCACGTCCGACGAGAAGTCGAGGCCCAGGAGCTCCTGCTGCACCGAGGAGTTCAGCGACACGATGTCGGCCACCTGCGCGCCGTCCCAGACGCGCCAGTCCTTGCCGCTGCCCCACGACGACGCGGGCAGCTCGACCGGCGCGCCCACGTGCCCGGCCTCGACCGCGCCGCGCAACGTCGTGACGCGGACACCCGCTTCCGGCAGCGCGCGCAGCACGGCTTCGAGCCACGACGGACCCTCGTGCCACCAGTGCCCGTACAGCTCGGTGTCGTACGCGGCCACGACCAGTCCGCCGTCGATCGCGCGCAACCGGCGCACGACCGTGTCCACGAAGTCCTCGACGTGGCGCGAGAGTGCTTCCCGCGCAAGCGAAGGGTCGTACGGCCGCTTGTCCTGCGGCGCGACGTTCTTGCCCGTCACCCGCGACGGCTTCAGTCCCGTCGGATGATCGAAAGTGTGAAAATCTCGATAGGCCGAATCACCCGGATAGCCGACCTTCGGCGACCAGACGCGGTACGAGACCTCGAGATCGCGGCCGAAAGCCAGCACGTCCGACGATCCCACGGGGTGCGCGGCCGAGGTGTCGCCGTGCAGCGCGGGCCCGTCGACCATGAACCGCCGCACGCCCGCCGCCGCGTAGCCGGCCTCCATGCCGGGCGAGTAACCGCACTCCGGTGCCCAGATCCCCTCCGGGGCGCGGCCGATGCGCAGCGCGGTGTCCTCGAGGCCGGTCCGCAGTGCGAACGACCGCACGCGCGGGTCCAGCAGCGGCTGGAACGGGTGCGTCGCCGGACCGCCGAGCAGTTCGATCGTCGAGGAGTCCACAAGGGACCTCAGGACCGGCGAGAAGCCGTGCCGCCAGTGGGTTTCGAACTGCTCCAGCGCCCAGGACGACGCGCGGTGCTCGTACGCCGAGAGCTCCGGCAGGCGTTCGCCCGCGTACTGCGCGCGCAGGTGCCAGTTGCCCAGCCAGTCGTGCGCACCTCGTAGCGAGTACGGGTCGTCGAGCTGCGCGGCGAGCACCGGCGTGATGCCGAGCGTGAGGACGTCGGAGCGGCCCTCGTCGGCGAAGCGGCGCAGCATGTCCACGACGGGCAGGTACGAGTGCGCCCACGCCTGGTAGAGCCACTCCTCGCCGACCGGCCACGTGCCGTGGTGCGCGAGCCAGGGCAGGTGGCTGTGCAGGACCAGGCAGAACGTGCCCTCCGAGGGCTTCGGTGTGCTCACCCGCGCACCGCCACGGCCACCAGGTCCAGGCACGTGTCCATGTCGTCGGACGTGATGTCGAAGTCCCGCACCGTCACCGACTCCACCGCCTCCTTCAGCTCGGCGGGCCACGGCGCACCGGACAGGGCGACTTCGACCTGTGCGTCGATGATCTGTCCGTTGAGGAGCGTGTCAAGTCTCGGCCCGTGCCGCAGCCCCGTCAGTTCGTCAACGCGGAAACCAGCCCCCCGCAGCATCTCGTCCAGTTCGGACGGTGCGAGCTCCCTGGTGTGGAACGGGTTCAGCGGCGTGTCCTGCCCCGGCGAGAACGTGAGCCTGTTCGGCGTCGTCACGATGAGCGTCCCGCCGGGACGCAGCACGCGCCGGCACTCGGCGAGGAACCCCTCCTGGTCCCACAGGTGCTCGATGACCTGCAGGTTCGCCACCACGTCGACGCTGCCGTCGCGCAGCGGCAACGCCGCGAGGTTGCCGCGCAGGACGTCGAGCTCCGGGTACGCGCGGGCGACGTGCCGGGACGTCAGCTCGTCGTAGTCCAGTGCGACGACTCTCCGCGCGACCGTGCGGATCAGCTGGGCGCCGTAGCCCTCGCCGCAGCCGGCCTCCAGCACCACGGCATCGGCGCAGCGGCCGAGCAGGTGCAGGTAGGCCGCTTCGTGGCGCCGGAACCAGTAGTTCTCTTCCGCGATACCGGGCACCGTGCGTTCGCCGGTCAGGGGGAGGGTCACGCCCGCCAGGTTACTTGTGAGTAGAGCGACGGCGAACCACCTGGTGCGCAACGGCGGTGACGACACCGGCCGCCGTCAGCACCGCGGTCGTCGGCGTGTCCATGTACTTCGTCAGGCTGGGCGCCTCGCTCGGTCCGGCGAGCCACATCGTCAACGGGGTGGCGTAGGCGAGCGTGAGCGCACCGGTGAACCAGCGCAGGTGCTTCGAGCGGCGGTCGCGCAGGCTCGCGACGAGCACCGCGGCGATCGGGATCCCGGAGAGCAGGCCGAAACCCCCGGCCACCATGACGGGGGCGGCCCAGGCCGCCACGAGAACGGGCGTCGACGGGTGTGCGGACGTGCGGGTGCGGGCGGGCATGGCGGGTTCTCCTCGTGGTCTCGGGTTCACTTCTGCGGGGAACGGGCTTCGGCGGTGGCCTTGAGGTCGGCCAGCCAGAAGTCGAGGCCGGGCGCGAGATAGGTGATCGACGTCGCCGGGTCGGCCTCGAGCTGCGGACCGGCCCAGCTCTCCTCGGTGCGGACCAGCACGCCGCCGTCGACCTCGGTGAACGTCCAGACGTGCACGCCCTCGTCGATGCTCAGGCCCTGGCCGATCGCCGGTCCGCGCCACCGGACGCACTCGCGCTCCTTCACGTCGAGCACGGTCGAGGTGATGTTCAGCGTCGTGGCGGGCGTGGTCGCGGTCGCGGGCGCCGGGGAGGTCCACTCGAACTTCGAGCCCGGCCGCAGCGCGCCGGAGTCCGCCCTCTTCGCGGTGGCGACCGCCTTCTGCCAGCTGGGCCAGCCGTCGATCGACGTCTGCGTCTCCCAGACCGTGCTCAGCGGCGCGTTGATCCGGGTCTCCGTGCGGTGGCTGAGCTTCGTGGCGGTGTTGATGCCGTTGCCGCCGCAGGTCACCGCGCCCGTCGGGACTGCGGCGGTGCTGGTGGGGGCCGGTGCGCCGGTCGGTGCGCTCTGGCAGGCGGCGACGGCGAGCAGGCCGGTGCCCAGTGCGAGGGCGGTCAGGGCGGAACGGGTGCGGGTCATGGGAACGTCTCCTGTTGCTAGAAGCAATCGCGTTGGTTAGAGGTTGTAACTGGAACTAGACGGTAGAGTGCTTCCGTGCAGGAGTCAATAACGAAAGTGAGAGGGTCTAACGGATGACGGACTCGGCGCGGAGCCCGCGGGAGCGCTACCGGGAGCAGGTGCGCGAGGAGGTCAAGAGGCTCGCGTGGGCGCAGATCGCCTCGGCGGGCGTGACCGCGTTGTCCCTCAACGCCATCGCCAAGGAGATGGGCATGAGCGGACCGGCCCTCTACCGGTACTTCACGAACCGGGACGAGCTGATCACCGCGCTCATCCGGGACGCCTACCGCAGCCTCGCCGACGCCGCGCGCGCCGCGGCCGACGACGGCACCACCGCGGCCGCGCTGGCCGGTGTGATCAGGGCGTGGGCGCTGGCGGACCCCCACCGGTACCTGCTGATCTACGGCACGCCGGTGCCCGGCTACCACGCGCCGGACGACATCACCGCGATCTCGGACGAGCTCCTCGCCGTGCTGCTGGAGGTCTGCGCCTGCCCGCCGGGCCGGGAGCGGGGGAGCGCGTTCGACGACGAGCTGGGGTCGGGGCGCGGCTGGGCGGCCGCCGTTCCGGCGTCGCCGGCGACCGTGCACCGCGCGCTGTCGTTCTGGACGCGCGTGCAGGGGGTGCTCTCACTGGAGCTCGCCGGCCACTTCGCGCCGATGGGGATCGATCCGGGCCTGCTCCTCGCGGAGGAGGTCGCGGCCCTGTAGGCCCCGCGGGTCAGAAGGGCGAGACCGTCACCGCGAGCGCACCGGGGCCGACGTGCGCGCCGATGGCCGCGCTGACCTGCGTCAGCACGATGTCGCGCGCGTTCGGGATCCGCTTCTGCAGCTGCTGGAGCAGAACGTGTCCGTCCTTCTCGGCGCCGAGGTGCTCCACCGCGAGGTCCACGTTGCGCCCGTACGCGAGCGCCACGGCCCTGTCGACGAGCCTGCCCAGGGCCCGGTCCCGGCCGAGGACCCGGTCGAGCGGCTTGACCTCGCCGTCCACGACCGTGAGCAGCGGCTTGACCGACAGCGCGTCGCCGAAGAGCTTCGCCACCGCGCTGATCCGGCCCGACTGGCGCAGGTACTGCAGCGTGTCGACGTAGATGAGCCCGGTGGCGCCGCGCCCGCGCTGCTCGGCGACGGCGCGCGCGTTCTCGGCGTCGCCGCCCGACTGCACGACCCGTGCGGCCGCGAGCGCTGCGAACCCGAGCGTCATGCCCGTCGAGTGCGAGTCGACGATGAACACGGGCACGCGCGACTTGGCCGCCGCCTGTTTGGCCGAATCCACCACCGCGGAGAGCTTCGGTGTCACGTGCACCGACACGATCGTCTCCGCGCCCCTGGCCCACGCGTCCTGGTAGGCCCAGGAGAACGCGTCCGGACCAGGCGGTTGCGTCGTGATCGGGATCTGCTCCTCCATCGCGCGGAGCAGGCCGTCCGGAGCCAGCTGGCCCTCGTCGACCAGTTCCGACCCGATCCTGATCTGCGCGGGGACCGTGATGATGTCGAACCGGTCCGCGAGGCGGGCGGGCAGCGATGCGGTCGAGTCGGTGACGACGGCTACTCGTGAGGGCACGAACGAGAAGGTTAACGAAGCGTGATCGCGGTAGCCACCAACGATGGAAGGCAATTCGTGTGATCTCAGACTGGGTGGTTGCTTTCCGTGCGCGGCGAACGCGCGGAGTAACCCCACCGAAATGGGTCGAGCCTTGACACCATCGGGTGACTGCTCGTTCTTTGGAGTTGATCTAGAGAACTCTCGTTTGCGCTGCAAGGACAGGTTTCCCCGCCCGGTTCGCTGTACCGTTTCGTCCTTTGTCGACGCTGGTTGGGCGTAACGGGCATGGGTAAGCTCCGCCCAATCTTCGGCCCGGTTGAGCGAGTAGGTGACCATGGGTGCAAAAGAGCAGGAACTAGTTCCGCTGCACACCGCTTTCGACGTTGTGTACCGAGGTTTTCACCGGCGTCAGGTCATCGAGCACATCGAGAATCTCGAAGAGCAGCTGCGGTTCACGAGTCTCGACCGGGCGGAGGCCCTGGCGCAGGCGGCCGATTTGCGCAAGCTCCTGGAAATGACGCGCCAGGACCTCGAGGAGGCGCGCGCCAGGATCGAACGCCTGGAGACCACGTCCGGTTCGCACGCGAGCGCGACGGAACGCATGCACCGCATGCTCCGCCTCGCCGAGGACGAGACCGCGGAAATGCGCCTGCAGACCGAACGCGAATGCGGGGACCTCCGCGCGCGCACCGGCGTCGAGCTGGCCGCGTTGCGCGCGGAAGCCGAACGCGAGGCGGCGGCGATGCGGTCCGAGGCCGAGTCCGAGCTCTACGCCACCCGGCAGGACTGCGCGTCGCGCGCGGCGGCGGTGGACCGGCTCGAGGTCGAGATGGAGCGCCGCTGCGCCGACCTCGAGGCGCAGCACCGCCAGCGCGCCGACGAGGTGGAGCGCGAGTGCGGGGAGGCCGTGGCGCAGGCCCAGGCCGACGCCGACCGGTTGCTGCGCGAGACCGCCCTGCAGTGCAACGCGCTGGAGGCCGACTCCGACCGCAAGCGCGAGAAGGCGCGGCAGTTCTTCGAACTCACCACGACCCGCCGCCGCAACGAGGCCGCGCAGCACCTGCGGGAGCAGGAGGCGCTCGCCAAGGCGCGAGCCGAGTTCGTGGTGAAGGTGGCGTGCCGCGAGGCGAACCGCCGCCTGGCCGAGGTCGCCGAACGCACCGACGAACTGCACGAGCTCCGCCGCGCCGTGCACGCGCAACTGGCCGCGGCCAGGACGGCCCTCTCGGCCGCCGCCGACCGCGTGACCCCGCTGCACATCCCGGAACAGGTGGCCGCGTCGTGAAGCGCTGGGCGCCGTTGGCCGCCGGTGCGCTGATGGTGCCCGCTTCGGTGACGGCGCTCGGCTTCTCGGTCTACGGCGAGGAACTGGAGACGGCGCTGTCGTCCGCACCCGCCGCACCCGCGGTGCTGTCCGGCCCGGTGCCGGTGCCGGACTTCGTCGCGCCACAACGCATGGAACCCGCCGCCCCGCTGGTGCTCTCGGCGACCGCGGCGCAGCAGTCCGTGCGCGACCTGTTCGACGAGCACGCCGTCAAGGGCATCACCTTCGCGCCGGGCACGGCGTTGCTGGTGGGCCGCGGCGAGGCCGTCCAACGCTCGCTCGCCACCGTCCTGCGCCACGCCACCGGCTCGGTGACGCTGGTGGCACACGCCTGGAATGGCGAGACGGCCTCGCACCGCTGCGACGTGCTCGCGCTGGAACGCGCCGGGCTGGTGCGCCGGTACCTGGCGGAGCAGGGCGTGGGCGGCGACATCACGACCCGCGTGATCGTGGACCCCGTCTGGGGTCCGCCGGCGGACTTCGGACCTCAGATCGACGTCCTCATCAGCTAGGAGCCTGGCAATGGCAGTCGGGATCGTCTTCGGGCTGTGCGTGCTGTCCTTCACCCTCGGGGCAGCCGCCATGTACGTCCTGGTGCGGCGCCGCGAAGACGCCGCATCTTCCGCGGCTTCCACGGCGGACGCGCCAGCGGAACGCGCGTGGGCGCCGAAGCCCGCGGCCGTGGAACCGGTGGCCGACTACGACACGCGGCCGATCCACCGCAACCCGGTGGTGGGGTTGCGGCAGTGGGAACCGGCTCTGGCGGCATTGGCGGTGCCGGTCGCGGAGGCGGAGTCCGCTGTGGCGGAACCGGAGTCCGCGGTTGGGTCGCGGTCCGCGGGTGGGCGCGGGGGTGAGTCCGGGTCTTGGCGCTTGCCGGAGCAGGGGCGGGTGCCGGAGTCGGAGCGGGTGCTGGAGTCGGAACGCGCGTCGGAGTTGGAGCGTGCGCCGGAACCGGTGGTGGCAACCGCGCCGGAACCGGCCGAGGCGCCGGAGTCTGTCGGGGCAGCGGAATCCGTCGGGTCGGCGGAACTCGTCGGATCGGCGGAACTCGTCGGGTCGGCGGAGCTCGGTGCGGCAGCGGAACTTGGTGCGGCAGAGGAACCCGTTGACGCAACCGAGCCTGTCGAGGCGGTCGAGCCCGTTGGGACAACCGAGCCCGCCGGGGCAGCCGAGCCCGCCGGGGCGATCGCGCCCGTCGGGGCAACCGAGCCCGAGGCTGAGCCCGCCGAGGAGCCGAAAATTGTCGGTGCCGCTGGATACGATCGGGATGGGGACTCCGCGCCCCCCTTGGAGGATCGCGAAGCCCCCGAACCAAGCCTAGCGGTGAGCACCGACAGTCCCGAGCTGCCGCCGCCGGCCGCGCCCCAGCCCGCCGAGCAGACGACGTGGGTGGAGAAGGAGGACTTCCGCCGGCGTTACCTGCGGACGTTCGAAGAGGCGCGGCGCAAGGCCGACAGCAACTAGCGCGACCTGAAGCTGGGACAGGCCTGCAACCGGGCCGGCCCGCGACCGACCGTCGGGTGACAACCGGCGGCGTACGGGTAGCAGCCGGGCGAGCGGCGGCCGAGAGCAGGCGCCAGCCCGCGGCGGACGTCGGCCGAGCGGCGAACAGCAACCGCACCACCACCTCAGCAAGACCGCACCACCACCCAGCAAGACCGCGCCCAACCCGAAAGAGCGGCCTCCGAAAGAGCAGTGTCCGAAAGAGCGGTGTCCGAAACTCATCGGTTCCTGTCCGAAACTCGCCGGACCCGCCCCACCCCGCGCTGATATCACTCGATCATGACTTCCACCGCTGCCCGCACCACCCACTTCCACGCCCTGCACCGACCCGGCCCGCTGGTCCTGCCCAACGCCTGGGACGTCGCGTCCGCCCTGGTCACGGCCCGAGCGGGGGCGAAGGCGGTGGCCACCACGAGCGCCGGCGTCGCGTGGAGCCTCGGTGCCCCCGACGGCGACGCGCTCGACCGCGACCGGGCGGTGGACCTGGTGGCCAGGATCGTGCGGGCCGTCGACGTCCCGGTGACCGCCGACATCGAGTCGGGTTTCGGGGTGAGCGCGGCGGAGGTGGCGCAGACCGTGCGGGCGATCGCGGACGCGGGAGCGTCCGGCGTCAACATCGAGGACGGTCTCGGCGGTGGGCTGCGCGACGCCGCGGAACAGGCCGAAAGGTGTGCGGCGGCTCGAGAAGCCGCGCCGGAGATCTACCTCAACGCGCGCATCGACGTGTACCTGCGCGGCGTCGGGGAACCGGAGAGCAGGCTGGGCGACACCCTCGACCGGGCGGCGCGGTACCTCGAAGCCGGTGCCAGCGGCATCTTCGTGCCCGGCGTGGTCGACCTCGAACTGGCGAAGACGCTGGCGGACAACATCGACGCGCCGCTCAACGTCCTCGTGTGGCCCGGCGCGCCCGCCGTCGACGAGTTCGCGAAGGCGGGCGTGGCGCGGGTCAGCCTCGGCTCGGGTGTGGCCGAGGCCGCCTACGCCGTCGCCAGGCGGGCAGCGGAGGAGATGCTGACCCTGGGCACGTACAGCAGCGTCGAGAACGGCATTCCGTACGGCGATCTCAACGCGCTGTTCCAGCGTTAGTGCTTCCTGCCGCGGAACTTGCGCAGCAGCTGTTCGGCCTGGGCGCGCTTGCGCGGGTCCTGGGCCATCTGCCGGGCCTTGGTCTGCAGCTTCTGGCCCTGCGGGCTGCGCAGGAACCGGGTGATCTTGTCCATGAACGCCATCGGGTCCTCCAGGTGTCCGTTACGTCCATTTCAACGGACGAAACCGCGCCTGGAGTTCCCGGTGGTCACACCGGCGAAACGGTGATGCCCAGCGCACCCGGTCCGACGTGGGCCCCGATGGCCGAACTGACCTGCGTCAGCATGAACTGGCGGACGTTCGGCACACGGCGGCGCAGGGTGCGCAGCAGGCGCGAGGCCTTCTCCTCCGCGTCGAAGTGCTCCACGGCCACGTCCACCTCGCCGGTACCCGCGCGCTTGGCCGCGATGTCCAGCATCCGGTTGAGCGCGCGGTCGGCGCCGATCACCTTGTCCAGCGGGGTGATCTGGCCGTCGGCCATGGTCAGCAGGGGCTTCATCGACAGCACGCCGCCCACCAGGGCCGTCGCCGCGCCGATGCGCCCGCCGCGGCGCAGGTACTCGAGCGTGTCCACGTAGATCAGCTCGGTCGACCTGTCGAAGCGGTCCTGCGCGGTCGCGAGGACCCGCTCCACGGTGCCGCCGGCCTCCGCGACCTTCGCGGCCGCCTGGACCGCGTAGCCGATGCTCATCCCGCACGTGTGCGTGTCGATCACGTGCACGGGGATGCGGACCTTGGCCGCCGCCTCCCGTGCCGCCTCGACGGTCTCCGACTGGCGGCCCGACACGTGGATCGACACGATCGAGCGAACGCCCTGCGCCGCCAGGTCGGAGTACGTCCAGTAGAACGCGCCGGGGTCGGGCGGGATCGTCGCCACGGGCACGTTGGACCGCATGGCCGAGACCAGGTCGGGAACCGGGACGCGGGACTCGTCGTCGGTGCGGTCGCCGATCCGCACCTGGATCTGCACCACCTCGATGCCGAGCCGGTCGGTCAGCTGAGCCGGGAGGCAGGCCGTGGAGTCCGTCACGATAGCTACTCGCCGGTACATGTCAGCGCAGCCTAGTCGCCCGAATGGGGTAGGTCTCAGTTGGTGGCGTCACCGGGTGACAACTGTCACGCTGGTGGGGCGCTTGCTCCTGTTTGCAGGGGTGCTACTGGCGGGTAACATCCGGGTGATGGCAGGGTCGTGAACACCCGGCGGCGCGGTTCTGGAGTCCTCCGCGCAAGCGTCGCCGCCCGTCCGCAGGAGGTCGAAGAGGACCTATGAACATTGTTGTCCTGGTCAAGCAGGTGCCTGACACCTGGTCCGAGCGCAAGCTCACCGACGCCGACCACACCCTTGACCGCGAGTCCGCGGACGCCGTGCTCGACGAGATCAACGAGCGCGCCGTCGAAGAGGCCCTGCAGCTGCAGGAGGCCCACGGCGGCGAGGTGACCGTGATCGCGATGGGTCCCGACCGCGCGACCGACGCCATCCGCAAGGCGTTGTCGATGGGCGCCGACAAGGCGATCCACGTCAACGACGAGGCGCTGCACGGCTCCGACTCGGTGGCCACGGCCAAGGTCCTCGCCAAGGCGATCGGCACGGTCGAGAACGTCGACCTCGTCATCGCGGGCAACGAGGCCACCGACGGCCGCTCGGGCGCCGTCCCGGCCATCCTCGCGGAGCTGCTCGGCCTGCCGCAGGTCACCCAGCTGCGCAAGGTCACCGTCGAGGGCACCACGATCAAGGGCGAGCGCGAGACCGACGAGGGCGTCGCGTTCCTCGAGGCGACGCTCCCGGCCGTGGTCTCGGTGACCGAGAAGATCAACGAGCCGCGCTACCCGTCCTTCAAGGGCATCATGGCCGCGAAGAAGAAGCCCGTCTCCACGCTCACCGTGGCGGACCTCGGCATCGACGCGTCCGAGGTCGGCCTCTCCGGTGCGTGGACCCAGGTGCTGGAGGCTTCGCCGAAGCCGCCGCGCAGCGCGGGCCAGCGCGTCGAGGACGGCGGCGACGGCGGGTCCAAGATCGCCGAGTACCTCGTCGGCCAGAAGCTCATCTGAGGGAGGGGAAATCATGTCTGAGGTACTGGTTCTCGTCGACCACGTCGACGGCGAGGTCAAGAAGGTCAGCTTCGAGCTGCTGACGGCCGCGCGCCGCCTGGGCACCCCGGCCGCCGTGGTCGTGGGCGCTCCCGGCACCGCCGCGAAGATCCGCGAGTCGCTCGGCAAGTACGGCGCCGCGAAGGTCTACGCCGTCGAGTCCGACGACGCCGCCGCCTTCCTGGTGACCCCGAAGGTCGACGCGCTGGCGTCCCTCGCCCCCAACGCGTCCGCGGTGCTCGTCTCCGCGACCGTCGAGGGCAAGGAGGTCGCGGGCCGGCTCGCCGTGCGCATCGACTCCGGCTGGCTGGTCGACGTCGTGGACGTCGAGGCCGACGGCACCGGCGTGCAGTCCATCTTCGGTGGCGCGTTCGTCGTCAAGGCCAAGGTCAGCAAGGGCACCCCGGTCATCACGGTCCGCCCCGGCGGCATCGACGCCGAGGAGTCCGCCGCGGACGCCGTCCTCGACGAGTCGGTCTCCGTGTCCGTGGACGCCGCCAAGTCCGCCCGCGTGACCTCCCGCGAGACCGTCGTCGGTGGCGACCGCCCCGAGCTCACCGAGGCCTCCGTGGTCGTCTCCGGTGGCCGCGGTGTCGGCTCGGCGGAGAAGTTCTCCACGGTCGAGGAGCTCGCCGACTCGCTCGGTGCCGCGGTCGGCGCCTCGCGCGCCGCGGTCGACTCCGGCTACTACCCGCACCAGTTCCAGGTGGGCCAGACCGGCAAGACGGTCTCGCCGCAGCTGTACGTGGCGCTGGGCATCTCCGGTGCCATCCAGCACCGCGCGGGCATGCAGACCTCGAAGACGATCGTCGCGGTCAACAAGGACGCCGAGGCGCCGATCTTCGAGATCGCCGACTTCGGCGTCGTGGGCGACCTGTTCGCCGTCGCGCCGCAGCTGACCGAAGAGGTCAAGAAGCGCAAGGGCTGAGCCTCCCGCTCGGATCCAGGGCCGTCCCGTTCACGGGGCGGCCCTGTCGCGTTCACGCGACCACCGGCGGTTCACCGACCTGCCACCGACCGGTCATCGGGCAGACCTGCTGTCATTCGCCGGTGCGGCATCACCCTGGTTCGCATGACGCAGCCGGAACTGCTTGTCAGCACCCCCGCCCAGCAGGACGGGAACGCGCCCCGCTACTCCCTGCTCGTCGCCCGCGACAGCGCGGAGGTCGTCGCCGCGCAGAAGCTCCGGTACGAGGTGTTCGCCGGCGAGATGGGGGCGGCGCTGCACACCACCGTGCCCGGCCACGACGTCGACGAGTTCGACGAGCACTGCGACCACCTCGTCGTGCGCGACGACCGCACCGGCCAGATCGTCGGCGGCTACCGCATGCTGCCGCCCGAGCGCGCCAGGGACGCCGGGCGCCTCTACGGCGACGGCGAGTTCGACCTCTCCAACCTCGACGACATCCGGTCCTCGACGGTCGAGACCGGCCGGTCGTGCGTGCACCCCGACCACCGCAACGGCGCCGTCGTCAGCCTCGTGTGGGCGGGCATCGCGCGGTACATGCTGCTGAGCGGCCACCAGTGGCTCGTCGGGTGCGCCTCGATCCCGTTGCAGGACGGGGGGAGCTTCGCCGCCGGCGTGTGGGACGTCGTGCAGGCCAAGCACCTGGCGCCCGCGCGGTACCGCGTCACGCCGCACGTCCCGTGGGACGTCGACTCGGTCGAACGGCCGGCGAAGACCGCGTTGCCGCCGCTGCTCAAGGGCTACCTGCGGCTCGGCGCGAAGATCTGCGGACGGCCCGCGCTCGACGCGGACTTCGGCGTCGCCGACCTCTTCATCCTGCTCGGCATGGACCAGGTGGACCAGCGCTACCTCAAGTTCTTCCTGGGGGAGACGGCATGAGCCACGCCTGGATGCCCTCGTCGCCGTGCGGCGACGGCTGCGTCAGCGGGTCACCGCGGGAAGTCGGCAGGATCAGGCAGGTGTGGCGCGCGGTCACCGCCGTCACCGCGATCCTGTGCGGCGTGCTGGTCGCCCTCGCGCTCCTGCTGCCGAGCAGGCAGCGGGAGAACGTCGTCCGCCTGTGGTTCCACGCGGTGCTCAGGGCGTTCGGGGTCCGGCTGCGCGTGCACGGTGCCAGGCGGTACCAGGAGATCCCCGAACGCGGCGTGCTCGTCGTGAGCAACCACGTGTCGTGGCTCGACGAGCTCGCCATCGACTCGGTGCAGCCGATCAAGCTCGTGGCCAAGAAGGACATCAAGGGCTGGCCGGTGCTCGGCCCGATCATCACGGCCGTCGGCACGGTCTACCTCGACCGCGAGAAGCTCCGCGAACTGCCGAAGACCGTCGGCGAGCTCGCGGTGGCGCTGCGCGGCGGCAGCGCGGTCGGCATCCACGCCGAGGGCACCACGTGGTGCGGGCTCGCGTCCGGGCGCTACAAGCCCGCGCTGTTCCAGGCCGCGATCGACGCCGGTGTGCCCGTGCGGCCGATCGTGCTGCGCTACCGGATCGGCGACCACCCCACGACGCAGCCCGCGTTCATCGGCGGCGACACCCTCGTCGACTCGATCCGCCGCGTGCTCAAGGTCCGGGACCTGGTCGTCGAGGTCCACGTGCTGGACGAGATCGCGCCCGGCCGCGCGGGCACGCGCCGGGAGCTCGCGAAACTTGCCGAAGAGCAATCAAATCGCTTGACCTCGACCGAACTGGAGATAGCACCATCAAGGGGTGACAGTCACCGCGCCCGCGCCGTCCCACCTCTGGTCGCCTGACCGACGCTGGCCCACCACGGGCATCCTGCTGCTGGTCACCCTGCTCGCCTTCGAGGCGATGGGGGTCGGCACGGCGATGCCCACGATGGTCCGCGAGCTCGGCGGTGAGGCGCTCTACGCGTGGCCGTTCCTCGCGAACCTCGCGGCGAGCGTCATGGCGACGGTGTTCTCCGGCCGGCTGTCGGACCGGCGCGGCCCCAAGCCCGCCGTGCTGGCCGGCGTCGTGCTGTTCCTCGCGGGACTCCTGGTCGCGGGCACGGCGGAGACCATGACCGTGCTGCTCGCCGGGCGCGCGCTGCAGGGCTTCGGCGCCGGGTTCCTGATCGTCGCCGTCTACGTGCTGATCGCCGTCGCCTACCCCGAGGCCTCCCGGCCCGCCGTGTTCGGCGCGCTCTCCGCGGCCTGGGTGATCCCGTCGCTCGTGGGACCGGCGGTCGCGGGCTGGGCGACCGAGCACCTGAGCTGGCGGCTCGTGTTCCTCGCGATCGTGCCGCTCGTGCTGGTCGGCAGCGTGCTGCTGGTCCCCGTCCTGCGCGGCCTGCCCCCGCACTCCGCGGCCCCGCCGGTGCGGAAGTACCTGCCGCCCGCTGCGGTGGCCGTCGGGCTCGGCGTGGTGGGCCTGAGCTGGGCGCTGCAGCACCGGACGTGGTGGCTGCTCGCGCTCGCGGTGCTGCTGCTGGCGCCCGCGCTGCGGATCCTGCTGCCCAAGGGCACGCTGCTGGCCCGCCGCGGTCTCCCCGTCACGATCCTCGCCCGCGGCATGCTCGCGGGCACGTTCTTCGCGGTCGAGTCGTTCATCCCGCTCACGCTGACCGTCGTGCACGGCTACTCGCCGCTCGAGTCCGGCCTGCCGCTGACGCTGAGCGCGCTCGGCTGGGCGGGCGCGTCGAACTGGGCGTCGCGGCATCCCCGGATCGAGCGCTACACGCTCGTGCGGGCCGGGTTCCTGTTCACCGCGGCGGGCATGGCGGCCGTGACGCTCATCGCACCGTCGTGGGGCCCGGCCTGGCTGACGCCGGTGCTGTGGGGCGTCGCGGGAGCCGGCATGGGCATGGCCACGTCGAGCGTCGGCGTGCTCATGATGGCCGCATCACCCGAGGCCGACCGCGGTTTCAACTCGGCGGCGCTGCAGATCTCCGACATGGTCGGCTCGGCCGCCATGATCGGACTCGGCGGCGTGCTGGTCCTCGCGACCGCGCCGACCGCGGGCGTGGTCGTGCTGAACCTGTCCATGGCGGCGTTGGCCGTGGTGGGAGCGATTCTGACCGGACCCCGCATGCGGGCTACGCTTGAGCCCTGATGGCTTATCTCGACCACGCGGCCACGACCCCGATGCACCCCGAGGCGGTCGCGGCGATGACCGAGGCGTTGTCCACCACGGGCAACGCCTCGTCGCTGCACACCTCGGGCAGGCGGGCCCGGCGGGCCGTCGAGGAGGCCCGCGAGACCATCGCCGACGCCCTGGGCGCCCGGCCGTCCGAGGTGATCTTCACCGGCGGCGGCACGGAGAGCGACAACCTCGCGGTCAAGGGCGTCTACTGGGCGAGCGGGAAGCGCCGCGTGCTGGCCTCGGCCGTCGAGCACCACGCCGTGCTGGACGCCGTCGAGTGGCTGGAGCAGCAGGGCGCCGAGGTCACCTGGCTGCCCACCGACCGGTTCGGCCGCGTGTCCGCCGAGTCCGTGGCCGGCGCGCTCGGCGACGACGTCGCCCTCGTCACCACGATGTGGGCGAACAACGAGGTCGGCACGATCAACCCGGTGCACGACATCGCCCGCGTGTGCGCGGAGCGCGGTGTGCCGTTCCACACGGACGCGGTGCAGGCCGTGGGCGCGATCCCGGTCGACTTCGCCGCGTCCCGCGCCTCCGCGCTCACGATGACCGGCCACAAGGTCGGCGGCCCCTACGGCGTCGGTGTGCTGCTGCTGGCGCGTGACGTGAAGTGCGCGCCGTTGCTGCACGGCGGCGGCCAGGAACGAGACGTGCGGTCCGGCACGCTGGACGTGCCGTCGATCGTCGGCCTGGCGCGTGCGGTGCGGATCGCGGTCGACGAGCAGGAGCAGCGCGCCGCCGAACTGACGGCGTTGCGCGACGAGCTGATCTCCTCGGTGCGCGCGGTGGTGCCGGACGTGGTCCTCAACGGCGACCCGTCCGACCGCCTGCCCGGCAACGCGCACCTGACGTTCCCCGGCTGCGAGGGCGACAGCCTGCTGATGCTGCTCGACGCCCAGGGCGTCGAGTGCTCGACGGGCTCCGCCTGCACGGCCGGTGTGGCGCAACCGAGCCACGTGCTCGTCGCGATGGACGTGGAACCAGCCCTGGCCCGCGGGTCGCTGCGCTTCTCGCTCGGGCACACGTCGACGCGCGCCGACGTCGAGAAGCTCGCGTCGGTGATCGGGCCGGTGGTGGAGAGGGCCCGCACGGCGGGTCTGGCAGGCATGAGGCGTTCCCGGAAGGTGGTCGAGCGGTGAAGGTCCTCGCGGCGATGAGCGGTGGTGTCGACTCCGCGGTGGCGGCGGCACGTGCCGTCGAAGCGGGACACGACGTGACGGGCGTGCACCTCGCGCTGTCGGCGAAGCCCGGCACGCTGCGCACCGGTGCGCGCGGCTGCTGCACGGTCGAGGACGCGCACGACGCCCGTCGCGCCGCCGACCTGATGGGCATCCCGTTCTACGTCTGGGACTTCGCCGAGCGCTTCACCGAGGAGGTCGTGGAGGACTTCGTCGCGGAGTACGCGGCCGGCCGCACGCCCAACCCGTGCCTGCGCTGCAACGAGCGGATCAAGTTCGAGGCGCTGCTGGACAAGGCGATCGCACTCGGCTTCGACGCCGTCTGCACCGGCCACTACGCGCGTCTCGCCCTCGTGGACGGCCGTCCCGAGCTGCGCCGCAGCGCCGACCTCGGCAAGGACCAGTCCTACGTCCTGGCGTCGCTCACCGCGGACCAGCTCGCGCACGCGATGTTCCCGCTGGGCGACACGACGAAGGACGACGTGCGCGCCGAGGCGGCCACGCGCGGCCTGTCGGTCGCGAAGAAGCCGGACAGCCACGACATCTGCTTCATCCCGGACGGCGACACGCAGAAGTTCCTCGCGGGCCGCATGGAGACGAAGCCGGGCCTGCTGATCGACGACGCGACGGGTGCGGTGCTGGGCCGCCACGCGGGCGTGCACGAGTTCACCGTGGGCCAGCGCAAGGGCCTCGGCATCGACGGCCCCGCGCCGGACGGCCGCCCGCGCTACGTGCTGGCGCTGGAGCCGGTGTCGGGCAACGTCCGCGTCGGTGCGGTGGAGAAGCTCGCGGTGACGGGCATCTCCGCGTCCTCGCCGGTCGCGCACGTCGAGTTCGACGGGCCCGTCGAGTGCGTGGCGCAGGTCCGCGCGCACGGCGGCACCGCCCCGGCGGTCGCCGAGCTCGTCGGCGGGGTGCTGCGCGTGCAGCTGCGGGAGCCGCTGAAGGGCGTCGCGCCCGGCCAGGCCGTCGCGATCTACCGCGAGGACGCGGCGGGTGACGTCGTGCTGGCCAGCGCGACCATCGACGCGACCGGCTAAATCGCTTGTAGGGCCGGGGAAGCGGCTCTAGCGTTCGCTCTCGTGACGTTCATCGACACGGCGTTCCCGCAGTCCGACCTGACCGCTCGCGCCCGCAGCGCGTTCCGGTGCTTCGTCAGCCCCGCGGACCGGCGGAAGCTGAGCGGTCAGGCCCGTCGCGACGACCTGCCGGTCTGGGTCGTGTCGCCGCTGCGCCGGCTCGGGGCGCGGCGGTTCCGGCGCTCTAGCTGGGACGCCACTCCGAGTTCGCTCCGCACAGGAGCACGCAGGGCAGCTCAGTCGTCACGTCGCCCCTGAGGAACGATGCGAACGCCGCGGCACCGGCTGGTTCGACGGCCAGCCGGAAGTCCGCCCACAGGCGGTCGCGGGCGGCGAGGATCTCGTCGTCGGTCACGAGGGCCGACGTGACGTTGCTGCGCTGCAGGATCTCCAGCGCGAGCGGGCCCGCGCTGGTGGCGCCGAGCGCGTCCGCCGCCACGGACTTCACCACGGAGTCGACGGGCGTGCCCGTCTCCAGCGCGTTGTGCATCGCACAGCAGTTCTCCGGCTCCACCGCGACGATGCGCCGCCCGCCGGACGCGAGCGCGGCACCGGCGACGAGCCCGCCGCCGCCCACCGCGACGAAGATCGTGTCGACCTCCGGGACGTCCTCGACGATCTCCCGCGTGACGGTCGACTGGCCCTCGATGACCGTCGGGTCGTCGTACGCCTCGACGTAGGTGAGCCCGAGGCCGCGGGCGGCGAGCGCGGCCTCAGCGTAGGTGCTGCCGTGGCGGATCAGCTTGGCGCCCAACGCCTCGATGCGCTTCGTCTTGGTCTCCGGCGCGGTCACCGGGACGAACACGGTGGCGTGCGCGCCGAGCAGCTGCGCTGCCTGGGCGACGGCGATGCCGTGGTTGCCGCCGGACGCCGTGACGACCTCGGACGCCCCGAGCGACAGCAACTTGTGCACCGCGCCGCGGATCTTGAACGAACCGGTGAGCTGGAGGTGCTCCAGCTTGAACACCAGCGGGCGCCCGTCGACGGACGCGTGCATGACCGGGGTGCGGCGGACGTACTGCGACAACGCTCTCATGTGACCAGCTTCCACAAGAACTGCGCCAGAGTCACGATCCCCAGCAGGAAACACACCAGCACGAACGTGCCACCGACCATCACGACCAGGCAGCCGCCCCACGACGTCTCCTCGTCCGGTGTCGCGTCGAGCTCGCGGCGCAGCTCCTCACGGGCCTCCTCGCGCAGGGAGACCAAGCGGGTCCTGGCGGTGTCGGTGGGGGCGTCCTCGACCGCGCCCTGCCACGAGAGCGCTCCCAGTCTTGCTTCCGCGCGCCGGTACGCCCGTTCGAAGGCGGCGGTCTCGTCCGGGTCGCGGTCGTCGGACAGGTACGTCCAGCGGCCCGCCTGGGCCGGCTGGCCGAGCACGCGGTAGACCTCGGCGAGGCGTTCGCGCAGATCGATCCGGTGGGGGTACGTGCCCACCAGGCCCGCGACGCGTTGACGTGCGCGGAGCACGCTCGCGAGGTCGCCTCGCCGCAACTCGTCGGCCGCTTTGTGGAGCGTCAGCTCTACCGGCATGACCGACAGTTTTGCAGGTGGGGCTAGCTTTGACCCGTGCTCGGCCTATCGCTGCTGGTCTGCGGCCTCGCCTGGTGGCTGGGGCTCTACCTGCTCGTCCGCGACCCCCGCAAACCCCTGCTGCGGTGGGCGGGTCTCGGCCTGACCGGCTACGCGGTCGCGGTCGTCGTGCCGCACCCGGTGCTGCTCGCGGTGCCCGCGCTGGCCTGGACGGGGGCGATCCTGCTGCTGGCCCGGCCGGAGCTGGTCCGGTGGTGGCTCGTCGCACTGGTGCCGTTCGCCGTCGCGGCGTTCTGGCTGCCGTGGGTCGTTTTGCTCCCTTTGACCGCTGCGACGGTGTCAGCCATAGGGAAACGCACTTACTTTTCACTCGTCGGGGTGATGTTCGGCCTCTCTGCTGCCGCTTTCCTGCTGCGGCTCCTGCCCGACGCCGTGACGCTGCCGATGATCGGGTTCGACCTCGTCGTGTTCGGCGTGCTGGTCGCGGTGACCGACGCCGTCGAGGAGGGCGAGGCGATCCGCGCGGACATGCTGCGGTCGCTGGTGGTCGCGGGCTTCACGGCGGTGCTGTTCGGTTCGCAGGTCGTGCTGTTCGGCGGCCCGGACCTCCTCGCCTTCACGACGGTCGCGGCGGCGATCGCGGTCCAGGTGCTCGCGAACCCGCTCGCGGCGGTCGCCGACCGCCTCGCCGTGCCCGCGGTCGCGACC
>NZ_JBHXCW010000021.1:0-59586 GCF_042725365.1 Lentzea sp. NPDC060358
AGATGTCGCAATCCACACCGAACCCGGAGGCCCTCCCTCAATCCAAGATCATCCGATCACGTGTCGGACCGTTCCTAACCTCTCAGGTCAGTACAACTAGTCCGCGACCCGGCACCCGACGCGTCATGATTGTTTTCGACCGGAGGACCGAAGGATGAGGTACCAGTGGCAGTCACCATCCGCGACGTGGCTCGCAGGGCGCACGTGTCGGTGGCCACCGTTTCGCGCGCGCTGACATCGCCGGAGCTCGTGCGGCCGGAGACGAGGACGCGGGTGCTGGCCGCGGCGAGCGAGCTCGGCTACCAGCCCAACCGGGCGGCGCGCGGGCTGATCACCGGCAGGACCGGCAACATCGGCATCGTCGTGCCGGACCTCGACAACCCGTTCTTCACCGGTGTGCTCAAGGCCGTGCAGGCGCGGGCGGTGCAGGCCGACTACGCGGTGTTCGTGGCGGACAGCGACGAGGACCCCGTCGCCGAGGCCAAGCTCGTCCACGCGATGGCGAAACAGGTCGACGGCGTCGTGCTCTGCGCGCCGGGACTGGAGGACTCGCAGGTCCACGAGGTGGCCGCGGCGACGTCGCTCGTGCTGCTCAACCGCAAGCTGCCCGGCGTGCCCGCGGCGTTGATGGACTCGGCGGGCGGGATGCAGGCCGTCGTCGACCACCTGGTCGCATTGGGACACCGGCGGATCGCTTACCTCAACGGGCCTCGCACGTCGTGGTCCAACCAGGAGCGTCGCCGCGGGCTGATGACCGCGGTCGCCCGGCACGGCGCCGACCTGGTCGACCTCGGCCCGTTCGCGCCGCGCTACGAGGGCGGCCTGCAGGCGGCCGACCTGGCGGTGGCGGCGGACGTCACGGCCGTCATGGCCTACAACGACATCATGGCGCTCGGCGTGCTGGCGCGGTTGCGGGACCGCGGGATCTCCGTTCCCGGCGACCTGTCGGTGACCGGGTTCGACGACCTCACCTACGCGTCGTTGTGCTCGCCCGCCCTGACGACGGTGGCGATGCCGGTGGCGCAGGCGGGCCGCACGGCCGTGAACCTGTTGCTGGACCGGCTCGACTCCGACCACGACGAGGTGCCGCAGGTGGTGGCGGACACGCAGCTCGTCGTGCGCGGGACGACGGCGCCGCCGCGCGGGTGAGCGAACAAGGCGGCCCCGGCTGGGCGTCTGGGGGGAGTACGCCGTGAGCCGGGGCCGCGAAGCGGCTGGGCCCGAGGGGGGAGGGGGCCTGGCGCCGCTTGGTGTCCCACTCTGCCCTGAGCGAGCCGAATCCGCCAGGGTGGATGTACCTGTTTTTCGATTTCTCCTCCGTGCGGGTTACTCGTAGAGACCTTCGTACAACCGGGAGTGAAGGCGGTGCACCACGTTCCGCTTGACCTTCAACGTCGGCGTGAGCTCACCTTCCTCCTGGGACAGATCCCTGGTGAGCAGCACGAACTTCTTCACCTGGGAAACACTGGCGAAGTGCGAGTTCGCTTCGTCAACAACTCCCTGCACCAGTGCGATCACGTCCGGGTGACCCGCGAGTGATTCGAGGTCGGACGGCACATCCCGTTCCGCGGCCCACGACCCGATCTCGTCAGCGTCCAGTGTGATCAGTGCCACGCAGTACGGCCTGCGATCGCCGAACATCACCGCGTGCGAGATCCAGCGCGACTGGCGCAGCACGTTCTCGACGTTGGCCGGCGCGATGTTCTTGCCCCCCGCGGTGATGATGATGTCCTTCTTGCGGCCGGTGATCGTGACGAACCCGTCCGCGTCGATCTCGCCGAGGTCGCCGGTGTGCAGCCAGCCGTCCCGGATCGCGGCGGCGGTCGCCCCGGGGTTGTTCCAGTAGCCCGCGAAGACGTGCGGGCCGCGCATCAGCAGTTCACCGTCCTGCGCGGTCTTCATCTCCAGACCCGCGATGCCGGACGCGCCGACGGAGCCGAGCTTGAAGCTCTGCAAGGTGTTCAGGGTGCCGACGGCGGTGGACTCGGTCATGCCGTAGCCCTCCAGCACGGGCACGCCCGCGGCGTGGAAGAACCGCAGCACCTCGCGGGAGATCGGTGCCGCGCCGGACAGCGCCTGCTCGAGCCGGCCGCCGAACACCCCGCGCACCTTGGCGAACAACGCGTCGACCTGCTCGAACGCCGCCGCCATCTCGGCGGGGACGGGTTCGCCCACGGCACGGCGGCGCCGCACCTCGAGGCCCAGCGCGACGGCCTGGCCGAGCTGCTCCGGCGGCACGGCGGCGGTGACGAACGTGTAGATCTTCTCGAAGATCCGCGGCACCGACGGCAGGAACGTCGGCCGCACCTCGGCGAGCTCCGGCACGATCGCCGCCATGTCGCCGCCGAAGTACGCGAGCTCGCCACCGCGGTACATCGTGCTGAACATGACGATCTGCGCGAAGACGTGGGCCATCGGCAGGAACAGGTAGACGGTGCCGGTCATCGCGTCGATCCGCGCCTGTTCCGCGAGGCGGCACAACGCGATCCAGTTCGCGTTGGTCAGCACGCAACCCTTGGGCGGGCCGGTCGTGCCGGAGGTGTAGATGATCAGGCTCGGGTCGTCCGGCCGGATCGCGGCACGGCGGGCGTCGAGCTCGTCCGCGAGCGGCGACGTGCGGCCGGTGTCCTGCACCGACGCCACGGTGGGGCGGATGCCGGCGGGCTCGATCGTGACCACGGTGCGCAGGCCGGGGAGCTGCTCGGCGACGGCCTCGACCTTGGCGCACTGCGCCTCGTCCTCGGCCACCACGACCACCGCGCCGGAGTCGCCGACCACCCAGGCGATCTCCTCCGGCGTGCTCGACGGGTAGATCGGCACGACGATCCCGCCCGCCGCGAGCACGGCCAGCTCGACGGCCGTCCACTCCGGACGGGTCCGCGCGAGCACGCAGACCCGCTCGCCCGGCTGGAGTCCGGCGTGGACGAAGCCCGACGCGAGGTCGAGCACCTGCTCCGACACCTCGGCGAAGGTCTGCCGGTGCCACTCACCGTCCCGGGTGAACCGCCACGCCACCGCGTCGCCCCAGGACTGCTCCGCGAGGAACGGCAGGTCGGCGATGCGGCGGACGGTCTGCACCGCGGCCGAGCTGGTGACTCCGGCGGTCATGGCTGCTCCTCGGTGCGTCGGGGGTTCTCAGGCGGGGACGACCTGCACGCGGGTGCCGTTCAGCACGGCGGTGCCCGAGAGCGGGTCGATGCGCAGGTCGTCGGTGAGGAGGTTGACGTTCACGCCGGCGTGCTCCCCGGCGACGCCCAGCCGCGTGCCGGGCTGGTCGTGGCCCCAGCCGTGCGGCATCGAGACGACACCCGGCGCGATGTCGGCGGTGACCTCGACCAGCACCTCGACCTCGCCGACGCGCGAGGTGACCTGGGCGGTGGCACCATCGGCGAGACCGATCCGGGCAGCGTCGTCGGGGTGCACGAGCAGCGTGCACAACGGCTTGCCCTTCACCAGCGCGGGCACGTTGTGCATCCAGGAGTTGTTGGTGCGCAGGTGCCGGCGGCCGACCAGCACCAGCCCGGTCTCGGGCGTCCCGAGCGCGGCGAGCACGCGCGGCAGGTCGTCGACGATCGGCTGCGGGGTCAGCTCGACCTTGCCGGACGGCGTGCGCAGGACCTCCGGCAGCCGCGGGGTGAGCGGGCCGAGGTCGACGCCGTGCGGGTGGTCGAGCAGGTGCCGCAACGAGATCCCGTAGGCGCCGGTGCGCAGCTTCAGGTCCAGCAGGCGTTCCTCGCGCGTCTCGCCCTCGGGCTCGAAGTCGACGCCGAGCTCACCGCACAGGTCCGCGAGCTGGGCCGCGGCGATGGCGTCGAGGTCGGCGGACGGGCCGAGGCCGCCGAAGATCGTGGCGAGCCGCAGGAAGATGTCCGCCTCGTCGACCCTGCCCTCCTCCAACGGGATCGCGGCGCGCGAGTACTTCGCGACGTTGCGCACCGAGTTGTTCAGGAACGCGATGTCGTAGTGGGCACGGCGCGATGGTGGTGGCGGCGGCAGGATGACGTCGGCGTGCCGGGTGGTCTCGTTCAGGTACGGGTCGACGCTGACCATGAAGTCCAGGCAGGACAGTGCCGCGGTGACGCGGGCCGAGTTCGGCAGCGACAGCGCGGGGTTGCCGCCGATCGTGACCAGCGCCCGCACCTGCCCCTCGCCGGGCGTCTCGATCTCGTCGACCATCGTGACGGCCGGGAACTCCCCCATCACCTCGGGGTGGCCCTGCACGCGGCTGTGCCAGCGGCCGGTCGTGAACCCCCGGCCCCGTCCCGTTCCGCGCCTGCTGTGCGCGGGCAGCGGCCACATCGCGCCGCCCGGCCGGTCCAGGTTGCCGGTCAGCACGTTCAGCACGTCCACCGCCCACGACGCGACGGTGCCGAACTCGACGGTCGTCGTGCCGATCCGCCCGTAGACGGCCGCGCGGTCGGCCTCGGCCAGCTGCCGCGCGATCGAGCGGATCGTCGCCGCATCGACGCCGGTCCGCTCGGCGACGGCGTCCGGGCCGAACGGCTCGACGTGCGCGCGGATCGCCGTGTGGTCGGTGACGTGCCCGGCGAGGTCCCCGAGGTCGACCAGGTCCTGCGCGAACAGCTCGTGGACCAGCGCCAGCAGCAGGAACACGTCCGTGCCCGGCCGGATCGCGACGTGCTGGTCGGCCGCCTGCGCGGTCCGGCTGCGGCGCGGGTCGACGACGACGAACCTCCCGCCGCGCTTCTGCAGCTCCTTGAACCGGCCGGGCGCGTCCGGGACCGTCCACAGGCTCCCGTTGGACGAGAACGGGTCGGCGCCGAGCACCAGCATGAAGTCGGTGCGGTCGATGTCGGGCACGGGGATCGAGAAGATGCCGCCGAACACGTACCCGACCTGCACGTGCTTGGGCATCTGGTCGACGGTGCTCGCGGTGAAGACGTTGCGGCTGCCCAGCGCCTTGCGCAGCGGCCCGGCGTAGAGGCCGCCGGCGAGCGAGTGCACGACCGGGTTGCCGAGGTACATCCCGATCGAGTCGCGGTCGGGGAAGTCCTTCAGGCGTTCGTCGACGTGGCGGAACGCCTCGTCCCAGGTGACCTCGCGGAACTCGCCGTCGCGCCGGACGAGCGGCGCGGTGAGCCGGTCCGGGTCGGCGTCGAGCGCGCCGAGGGAGGCGCCCTTGGGGCACAGGAAGCCCCTGCTGAACTCGTCCTCGCGGTCGCCGCGCACCTTCGTGATGCGGTCGCCCTCGACCGTCAGCTCCAGCCCGCACGTCGCCTCGCAGAGCGGGCAGGTCGTGAACACGGTCCTCATGCGTCTCCGATCACCGGCTTGTTGCCAACGGGTACCCCTCCACGGCCACCGGGCGCAAGCACCCGGCCGAAGTCGGGCCGGGCTCGCCGTCACCCACGGGGTGAGTCCAGCCGGGTACGGCCGGTCGCGAGCTCTGGCGGTCGTGTGTGCACAGGTGCAGCATGTTCCGGTGAACGCCGCACCCCGCACCGCCGTCACGATCGCCGCGGTCGCGCTCGCCTACTACGCGACCGCTCAGGTCGGCCTGGTCCTGGCCCTGGTGGAGGGCCAGGTCACCCCGCTGTGGCTGCCGACCGGAATCTCCGTGGCCGCGCTGCTGCTGCGGGGCCGCGGGATCTGGCCCGGCATCGCCCTGGGCGCGTTCGCCACGAACATGACGCTGGGCGCCGGGGTCTGGCCGGCCCTGGTGATCACGGCCGGCAACACCGCCGCGCCGCTGGTGGCCTGGTACCTGCTGAACCGGTTCGGCTTCCGCCCCGCGATCGACCGGCTCAAGGACGCTCTGCTTCTGGTCTTCCTCGGCGCGCTGGGGGCGATGCTGGTCAGCGCCGCGGTCGGGGCGGTGGCGCTGCGGCTCGGCGGCGTGATCGGGTGGCACGACTTCCCCGCGGTGGTGTCGGTGTGGTGGACCGGGGACGCGATGGGCGTGCTGGTGTTCACGCCGCTGCTGCTCACGCTGCCCCGCCGGTGGACGGCGGCGCCGCGCCGGCTCGTCGAGGGCGGGGTGCTGCTGCTCGTCACGGCGGGGCTCGCGTCGGTCGTGACGGTGTCCGGGTCGCGGTTGCTGTTCCTGGTGTTCCCGATGCTGATCTGGGCGGCGCTGCGGTTCCAGCACGCGCTCGCCGCGCCGTGCGCCGTGATCATCTCCGTGGCCGCGGTGATGGCGGCGGCCGGCGGTCACTTCTCCACGGAGGCCCTGCCCGCCACGATGATCGTGCTGCAGGCGTTCAACGGCACGGTGGCGCTGACCGGGCTGATCCTGAGCGCGATCACCAGCGAGCGCAACCAGGCGCGGCAGGCGATCGAGCGCGCGTGCGAGCAGCTGGCCGAGACCGTGGCGCGCTACCAGGAGGAAGGCGTGCGCACGCGGCTCGGCAGGGTGGTTCCGCCCGGTTCGCCCGCTTCCTAGAGCCGCGGGCGGAACCCCCTGCCGTGGCGTCAGAACGGCTTGGGCTGCGCCGCGATGTGCGCGAGGACCTCGCTCAGCGGCCGCGTCTGCCGCATCGCCTCCAGCGACGTCATGGCGCCCGGCGGCACCGCCTCCGCGACGTCCGTGCCGGCGCAGGTGACCCGGGACGCCGGCAGGACACCGGACACCAGGTACTTGGTGACCAGCGCGTCGACGCAGGCGTTGCCGCGCAACGCGTAGTGGCCGTGCTGGCCGTCGTTCGCGACGCTGATCAGCGGCACGCCGAGGTGCTCGGCCATGACCCTGCCGTTGGCGAGCGGGGTCTGGGTGTCGCCGTCGGAGTTGACCACGACGCCGGCCGGGTAGGTGCGCGTGATGGCGGGGATCGTCTCCGGTCGTTCGAACGCGCGGAACGTGCAGTTGGTCGGCGCCATGTAGTCGACGGTGCCGCCGTAGGGGTTGGTGTCCCGCCAGCGCTTCATGTCGTTGTAGTAGGTGTTGACGTCGGTGAACCAGTTCCACTCGCACGTGACGGCCTGGTAGGTGCCGGGCGAGGTCGGTTCGACGTCCCCCTTCTTCAGCGCCGCGATGATCGCGGACACCTCGGCGGGGTCGGCGGCGCCTGCCTTGATCGAGGCGATGTGCCGGGAGAAGGCCGCCCAGGAGCTGCGGTAGCGGGTGGCGCCGACGGTGTAGTCGAACGACGACAGGTCCTCGTAGCCGCCGTACGGGCCGCGCCGGAGGAGTTCGGCGATCTTGTCGAGCTCACCGCGCACGGCCGCCGGCGTGGTGCCGAGGCCGTAGGTGCCGTTGCGGGCGGCCGTCCACTCCGTCCACTTCCTCAGGTTGTCGGTGATGGCGTCCACCACGTCGACGTCCTGCTCGTGCCACGTCTTCAGCGGGTCGAGCGCCGAGTCGAGCACGCTGCGGTCGAGCGACTTCGGGAACATCGAGCCGAAGACGGCGCCGAGCTGCGTGCCGTAGGAGTAGCCGACGTAGGAGATCTTCTTCTCCCCCATCGCCCCGCGGACGACGTCCATGTCGCGGGCGGTGTTCATCGTCGAGACGAAGCGGCGCATCTCGCCGCCGCCGCGCTGGCAGTTGGCCTCGACCGAGCGGTAGTACTCGGTCCAGTTCGACAGCTGCGCGTCCGTGGGGCGCGACGGGAACTCGTCGTCGGTCTGCGTCGTGATGCACCGCAGCTGCGTGGACCGGCCGACGCCGCGCGGGTCCATGCCGATGACGTCGTAGGTCTTCAGCACCTCGGTCTGGCCGTCGAACCAGTGCACGGCGCCCAGCCCGGACCCGCCGGGGCCGCCGGGGTTGGTGAGCAGCACGCCCCTGCGGCGCGCGGGGTCCGCGGCCTTCCTGCGCGAGAGGGCGATCTCGAGGTTGCCGTTGTCCGGGTTGCGGTAGTCCATCGGCACGATCACCGTGGCGCACTCGACCCCCGCCGAGGGCGTGACCCACCCGGCGGGGCACTCGGCCCAGGCCACCGTCTGGTGGTAGTACTCGTACAGCGGTCCCGGCACCGCCTGGGCGGTTCCCGCCAGCGACATCAGCAGCGGGGCTGCCAGAGCCACCGCCCCCCAACGCTTCTTCACGCGCTCCCCCTCCGGTTCGTCGGTCGACTGCGCCACGCTTCCGCAGTCGCGGGCCCGGACGACACCTCCAAAGGTCGCAAACACCTGCCCGCGCGTCTCATCCGGCCCGGACGCGCGGGGTGGGCGCATGGGGTAGGAAAGGGGCATGGACCCGGTCAAGGCGTTGAAGCAGGTGGCCTTCCAGCTCGAACGGGCGGGTGAGCCCACCTACCGCGTCCAGGCGTTCCGCAACGCCGCCGGCGTGCTCGCCGACCTCGACCCGGCCGAGGTGGAGAAGCGGTCGAGGCTCGGCACGCTGACCGACCTCAAGGGCGTCGGCAAGTCGACGGCCGGGGTGGTCGCGGACGCGCTGGCGAACCGCGAGCCGGCCTACCTCGCGAAGCTGCGGCACGTCGACCTCTCCGGCGGCGAGGAGATGCGGGCGCTGCTGAAGGGCGACTGCCACGTCCACTCCGACTGGTCCGACGGCGGCAGCCCGATCAGGGACATGGCGGAGGCGGCGCGCGACCTGGGCCACGAGTTCATGGTGCTGACCGACCACTCGCCGCGGCTGACCGTCGCGAACGGACTGTCGCGGGAACGGCTGGAGAAGCAGCTGGAGGTCGTGGCGGAGCTCAACGCGGAGCTGGCGCCGTTCACCGTCCTCACCGGGATCGAGGTCGACATCCTCGACGACGGCTCGCTCGACCAGGACGAGGACCTGCTGGCACGGCTCGACGTCGTGGTCGCGAGCGTCCACTCGAAACTCAAGATGCCGCGCGCCGAGATGACCAGGCGGATGGTCGCCGCGGTCCGCAACCCGCACGTCGACGTCCTCGGCCACTGCACCGGCCGCCTGGTCGTGGGCAAGGGCCGGCCCGAGTCGCAGTTCGACGCGGAGCGGGTCTTCGAGGCGTGCGCCGAGCACGGCACCGCGGTCGAGATCAACTCACGGCCGGAGCGGCTCGACCCCCCGCTCCGGCTGCTGAGCCTCGCCGTCGACGCCGGGTGCACGTTCTCGATCGACAGCGACGCGCACGCCCCCGGCCAGCTCGACTGGCTGAACCACGGCTGCGCGCGGGCGCAGGAGTGCGGGGTCCCGGCGGACCGCGTGATCAACACCCGGCCCGCGGCCCGGCTGCTGTCCGGGTGAGGTGCTCGTACCAGGACACGAGCGGGCCGGTGTCGGCCAGCGCCCTGGTGAGCGCGACCCGGCACAGGTCGCGGACCGGTTCGGGGTCCCACGCCCCGACGAGGTCGTCGAACGACCCCAGCTCGCCCAGCGCGTACCGCTCGAGGCCCGCGCAGATGGGCACGACCGTGCCGTCCCGCTTCACCACCAGCGGGTCGGCCCGCACGAACGCCGAGGGGTCCGCTCGCAGCAGCGTCGCGGAGGTCACGTCGAACTGGACCTCCACGGCGTCGTCCTCGGCGACCCGGTTCAGCTCCACGGCCGCGTAGACGAGGTCGACCCGGTCGACCCCGTGCGGGCGCACGCGAACCTTGCGCGCGCCTTCGCCCACGGCCTCGGCGGCCATCTCCCGGATGAACGTCACGGTGCGCGGCACGAGGTCGAGCAGCACCGTGACCCGGTGGCCGGCGGCGGCGCACTCCCCCACTTCCTCCAGTCCGACCACGAGCTCGGCTCCCGGCACCGCGGCGAGCCAGCGAGGGTCGTGGACCTCGACTCCCATGGCATTCAAGAGCCGCCATTCGGCGGAGAAATACCTCCGTCTTGGTCAACAGACGACTGTGAATTCAGGACCGTCCGCATCAACGCGCTGATCGCATTCATCGGAGGGCGAATGATTGCGCTGTGCAGCGGCGATAGCCCAATCGAGGGACTTGCAGTAACACAATCGGGAATGGCGGAAACGAGCGCGGAAGTGCGAGCGAAGTCATGGTTGGGAGGGAGCCAGCATGCGCCGCCAGTTCATCGTGCCAGCGGAGGCCTGCGCCAGAAGTGCGGCTGAAGCTCGCCGCACGGTGCTACGTGACCTCCACGACGGGATAGGTCCTTCGCTCGCCGCCGTCGCCCTCGGACTGCGGTCGGCGCGGAGGCTGCTCGCGTCCGATCCGGCGGCCGCGGCGCGGTTGCTCGCGACGCTCGAGGACGAGGTGCACTCGGCGATCGGCGACATCAGGACGCTCGTGGCCAACGAGAGCCCGTCGACGGTCTCGCGGCTCGGACTCGTCGGCGCGGTCGAGCAGTTCGTGGCCGACCTGCGGTCCCGGCTGCACATCGCGATCGACGTGGCGGTGCTCGGTGAGATCCCGCCGCTGCCCGACGCGGTCGGCGTCGCGGCGTACAAGATCATCCGCGAGGCCCTGACCAACGTTGTCACCCACGCCGACGCCCGCACCTGCCTGGTACGGCTGTGGTTCGACGCCGAGCTGCACGTCGAGGTGGTCGACGACGGCGTGGGCGCCGCGGCGGGCGTGTCGGCCGGGGTGGGGCTGGCGTCGATGCGGCAGCGGGCGAGCGACCTCGGCGGCAACTGCCACGTGGAGCGCGGCACCGACGGCGGCACGAGGCTCGCGGCAGCGCTGCCCGTCTCATGACCCTGCGCGCCCTGGTCGTGGACGACCACCCCCTGTTCCGGCGTGGCGTGATGGAGGCACTGGTCGACGGCGGCATCGACGTGGTCGGCGAGGCCTCCGGCGGCACCGCGGCGGTGGAGCTGGCCGCCCGGCTGCGGCCGGACGTGGTCGTGATGGACATCAACATGCCCGACCTCGGCGGCATCGAGGCCACCCAGCGGATCGTCGGCGCCCAGCCCGCCGCCAGGGTGCTGGTGCTGACCATGTTCGAGGACGACGAGTCGCTGTTCGCCGCGATGCGCGCCGGCGCCCGCGGCTACCTGGTGAAGTCCTCGCGCCCGCAGCAGATCGTCGACGCCGTCCGCGCGGTCGGCGAGGGCGAGGCGATCTTCAGCCCGGCCGTGGCGACCCGGTTGCTCGCGTTCTTCGCCACGGCGCCGCAGCCGAGCACGCTCCCGGAGCTCACCGGGCGCGAACGGGAGATCGCGCACCTGATGGCGGAGGGCAAGGGCAACGCGGCGATCGCACGGGAGTTGTTCCTCAGCACCAAGACCGTGCGCAACCACGTCTCGAACATCCTGCGCAAGCTCCAGGTGGCCGATCGCGCGCAGGCCGTCCACCGGGCGCGGCAGGCGGGATGGGGCACCTAAACCTGTTCCGGGACAGGTCGGGACAGGTGCCCATGTCGACCGGGACGTTTCCCGCAGGATGATGGAGGAGCCGACGTCAGAAGGGGAGAGCTGATGATCGCCGAACCGGTCGCCGTAGTCCTGCACGCCACCGACTCCATCACCCGCGCGGGCGTCACCGTCTCACTGCGGTCCCGCCCCGAGATCCGCCTCGTCGAACCGGAGACCGCGGAGGGCTGCGTGGCCCTGGTCGTCGCGGAGCGCCTCGACGAGAACGTGTTGCAACTGCTGAGAAAGCTGCAGTGCCGGCCCAACCCCGGGATCGTGCTGATCACGGGCGACGTGGCGGACTCCGAGCTGCTCGACGTGGTCGGCAGCGGCGTGTCCGCGGTGCTGCGCCGGGCCGACGCGACCCCGGACACGCTGGTCCGGCTGATCCGCGCGGCCCACGCCGGCGAGGGCTCGCTGCCCGCGGACCTGCTCGGCCGGTTGCTGGGACGCGTGTCCCAGTTGCAGCGCAACGTGTTGCGCCCGCACGGCCTCAACCTCGCCGGGATGTCCAGCCGGGAGACCGAGGTGCTGCGGATGATCGCCGACGGCCTGGAGACGCGGGAGATCGCGGAGAAGCTGTGCTACTCGCAGCGGACCGTGAAGTCGATCCTGCACGACATCACCAACCGGTTCCAGCTGCGCAACCGGGCGCACGCGGTGGCCTTCGCGTTGCGGGAGGGCCTGATCTGAGGCGGTGATCCGATCCGGTGGCACGGATGTCGTCCGTGCCACCGCTTCGTGCGTGCCGGGCCCGCTCACTCCGCCCGCCCGTTCAGCACGACCGACGGCGTGCACGCGCCCTTCGGCTGCGGGTTCTGGCAGCTCACCCGGAACACGATCTTCTCGCCGGGCTGGAACCGCAGCGGTTCCTGGAAGTGCTCGTCGCGGTCCCGGAAGTTCCCGAGCCCGATCACGCGGATCACGCTGCGCGTCCCGCCCGCGTCCCGGACGAGCTGGGCGGTGCCCGTGTCGCCCTTGGCGTTCTCGAAGAAGATGTCCTTGATGAGCAGCGTCTTCTTGTCGTCCGGCGGGGTGAACGTCACCTCGGTGAACGTGCCGGCGTTCGCCACGATCGCGGAGGTCGAGTCGATCCGGAACGTCACCGGCGTGCCCTCGGCGGCCTGGGGCTTGGGCAGGGTCGGGGTCGCGGAGGTGTCGCCCGGCTTGATGCCCAGCGCGTCCAGGGCCTGACCGGCGTTCGCGGCGGCCTGCTTCGACTCGTCCTTGGCCGCGCCCGCCGCGCTCGCCGCCTCGTCGGCCTTCTCCTGGATCTGCTGGGTCTCCTGCTGCATCACCTCGCGCGCCGCGGACTTCACGGCCGGGGCGAGCACCGAGAACCACAGGGCCGCCAGCGCCGCCGCGATGAGCAGCAGCGCGACCAGCGCGGGCACCAGCCACTTCGGCAGCAGCTGGCGCTGGACCATCGTGCCCTGGGCGAGCAGCGCATCGCCGTGCTCCGGCGTGATCTCGACCCGGAACGGGAGCCGCTTCGGCTCGCCGCGCAGGTAGGTCCGGCGAGGCCGGGCCTGCAGGCGCACGAACGTCGTGGTGCCCGGCGGGAGCGCGACCTCGGTGCGGTCCAGGCGGAAGTCGAGCTCGTCCTCGGGGTCGACGGCCCGCAGCCGCAGCAGGGCGGGAGCGTTGCCCACGTTGTCGACCGCGACCTCGAACTTGGCCCGGCGGGAGCCCTCGGCCTTGGGGGGCACCAGTTCCGCGGCCACGTCGGTGAACGCGCCGACCACGACGACGCCCTCCTCGACGACCGAGCCGTGCGGGTCCTCGCGGGAGATGACCCGGACGCCGAACGGCACCGCGCCCGCGTACACGCCCGCCTCCCGCGGCGGCGCGAACCGCACGAGCACCGGCGCGGACTCGCCGGGGTTGAGGTTCACCACGGGTGGTTCGGCACGGCTCCACGGCGCGGCGTCACCGACGACGTCGATCGTGAACTGGTCCACCAGCTCACCCGCGTTGCGCACCACGACCTGGCAGGTGACGTCGCCACCCGGCGCGACCGACAGGTCCGAGGTGGACAGCGTCGCAGTTGCTCCCATGTCGAGAAGTCTCCTCGTTCGGCTGCCCCGGGGGCAGCGGCGGTGAAGGCGTGGGCGGGTGCGCCGTTCGCTGCCCGTTGGGGCAGGCTCACCCGCGGCCGATGAAGTCCGACGGCTGCCCGGTGCTCGGCACCGCGAGGAAGTCGCCGGACCTCACCTCGCCGAACCTCGTGCCCTCGACAGCGGTCGCCGTGGCCTGCCGCACGCCCTCGGTGTCGTTGTGGAAGACCAGCATCTGCGTGGCGAACGTCCCGTCGGCGGTGGTGAGCTCGCCCGGTGTCTCGGCGATGCCGGGACTCCAGCCGAGCCTGACCTTGGCGCCGGGCGGGAAGTCCTTGCCCTGCACCGAGACCACGCCGCCGAGCGGTCCCGCCTGCTGGTCGAGTGTGAGCGTCGGTTGCTTGACGACCACCTTTGTGGCCGCGACGTTGTCGAGCGAGTCCTCGTCCGGGCCGGTGGCGACCACGACGCCGACCAGTTCGCGGTCGACGGCCTCGGTCGCCGGGATCCTGAGCTCGACCTCCGCGTCGCCGTCCGGGCCGAGCGTGCCGACCGGGCACTCCGGCAGGCAGCCGAACGCCGAGGCGATGACGCGGACGTCGGTGAGCGTCGAGCCGGAGCTGTTGAACAGCGCGAACTTCACGACCACGTCGTCACCGCCGACGAACGACGGCTGCGGGCTCGCGGACACCTTCAGCGACAGCGAACCGGTGCGTTCCAGGACCTTCACGGTGGCGCGCGACGTGACGGCGCCGACCGCGGCGGTCACCGCGTGCTCGCCCGTCGTGATGCCCGTGGCCTCGCCGCTCACGACCTTCCGCTGTCCCGGTGCGATCGAGCCGAGGTCGGCGCCGGCCGGTCCGCCCCGCAAGCCGTCCGGGACGGTCACGGTGAGCACGGCGGGCGAGGGCGCGAAGCCCGTGTTCGCGACGGCGACCTCGATCGTCGTCTCGCCGTTGAACGGGATCTCGGCCGGTGTGGCCGTGATGCCCACCGTGAGCCGCGGAAGTCGTTGCACCGCGGGCTGAGCGGCGTTGCGGGCGAAGAGCTGCGGAGCACCGCTGCCGCGCGCCGTCCACAGCTCCGGTGGCGCCTCGAAGTCCCCCGCCTCGAAGACGATCCCGCCGCCGTCCGGCAACCATGCCGGGCTGCGCGGGCGGAGGAGGTCTTCGCCGCCCTGGACGAGCATGCGGGAGGCGGTCCCGTCTGCGCTGATCTCGCAGATGCGGTCGATCTGCCGGATCGCGAGGTTCTTGCCGTCCGGCGACCACGCGGGGTCCTCGCTGCGCTGACCGCCGCACGGGTCGCCGAAGCGCGCCGAGAGGTCGAGCTGGCTCGTGCCGTCCGGGGTGACGAGCCAGATGCCGGGCCCCTCGGAGAGCGCGCCGGTGATCGTGACGACGGCGGTGTCGGTGCCGGTGTTGCCCAGGGCGTCGGTGGCCGTGCAGGTCACGGTGGTGACGCCGATCGGGAACCTGGTGCCGGACGGCGGTGCGCAGACCGGTACGAGCGGGCGGTTCTGGCCGTCGGTCGCACTCGCCTGGTAGGTGACCGTCGCGCCGGTGGCGTCCTGCGCGACTGTTCGCACGCCGTCCAGGCGCACCAGCGGTGTCACGGCGTCGGCGACCTGGATCTGGACGTCCTGCACGTAACCGGGGCGGGCCTGCTGCTCGTTGTTGAGCCGGAACTCGACGGTGCAGCGCAGGGTGGTGCCGGGGGCGGCGGCCGGCGCGACCGTGAAGCGCTCGGTGACCGCGGCGTCCTGGCCGCCCGGCACGACCGCCTCGGCCGGGGTGAAGGCCACGCCGAGCCCGTCGTCGCACCGGGGCACCGGCGTGACCTTCACGTCGAGGTCGCGGATGCCGGCGAGGATGGCGGTGCTGATCTCCTCCGGCTTGGTCTGGTCGTAGGTCTGCAACGAGCCGTTGGTGGCCGAGACGAACCGGGTCGCCTGGCCGAACTGGTCGAGCCCGCCGCTGTCGATGCCGACGAACCGGATGTTCTCGGCCCGCAGCGCCTCGACCGCGTTCGCCACGGTGTCCTGGCCGCCCGGCATGAGCCCCTCGGCCGTGCCCTCGTCGCCGATGACCACGACGACGCGGCTCGAGTCGGGCCGGAAGCCGAACGCGCCCGCGGCGGTCTGGATCAGCGCGTGCGCCCACACCTCGGTCGAGCCCTCGTCGGTGATGATGTTCACCTCGTCCTGCCAGTCGCCGACGTCCTCGGTGAGCCGGCGGTGGACGGTGAAGGTCCGGCCGGTGTTCTCCGGTCCGGCGTAGGAGCCGATGCCGAAGCGGGTCTCCGGCTGCTGGGCGCGGATCTCGCCGATGATCCCGTCCAGCGTCCGCTTGACGCTGCCGAGCTCCTCGCTCATCGACCCGCTGATGTCGATGAGGACCACGACGTCGGGCTTCGGCGGCACCCGCGGGGTGTGCACCACCTCGGCGATGTCGAACGTGCTGCTCACCCGCGCCGGGCGGTCGGTCTCCGGTTCGCTGATCTGCGGTGCCGGAACGGTGACCGCACTGGCGCGGCGGGTGATCGCGATGGTCCTGCCGTCCGGCGACCAGTCCGGCTGGGTGTCGTCGGCGACGAGGTGCGCCGGGATCGGGATCTCGCCGGTGCGCACGCCGTCGGCGACGCGGTAGGTCCGCACGACGGCGTCGGAGCCCTCGCCGTTCGGGACCCACGTGACGAGGGCGATCGACGTGCCGTCCGGCGACCACGCCGGTTCGGTCTGGTCGAACACCTCGGTGTTGAGACGCCGGGAGTTGCTGCCGTCGGCGTTGGCGACCATGACGTGCCCGTCGTCGACGTAGGCGAGCCTGGTGCCGTCGAGCGAGAACGCCGGGTCCTGCTGGTTGCGCGGTCCGGCGGTGAGGTTCGTGCGCGCACCGCCGGAGCTGTCGGTCCGGAAGACGTCCTCGTCGCTGGTGAAGCCGATGTTGAACGGTTCCGGCGCCGGCGGCTGGGCGCGCGCCGCCGGCACCGGTACCGCGAGCAGGGCGACCAGCAGCAGCGGAAGTGCGCGCACGGTCAGTTCACCTGCTTCTCGAACAGCTCGATCTCGCTGATCACCGTGTCGGTGCTCTCGGCGGACGGGTAGACGCCCGCGACGAGGACCTGGACCTGCGTGACGCCGTCACCGTTGGCGATGGCGTGCTCCTGCTGGTCCGGCTGGTCGGTGAGCGTGACGTCGTGGGTCTTGCCGGTGTCGAACACCAGCGTGAGGCGTTGCGGCCGTTGGGAACCGAGGTACTTCTTGGGGTCACCGCTGTAGACGATCATCCGGCGCAGGTCGGTGGCGTGGTCGAACCGGATCGTGAGCGCCGCGGTCTTCGGGTCGGTCGGCGCGGCCCAGAACGTGCCCTTGTCGTTGTCCATCGCGAGCGCGGCCGGGTGCTCGGGGCGTTCCTGCGCGGCCGCGATCGAGCTCTGCCGCACGGGCACCCAGTCCTCGACGAAGATGCCGGCGACCGCGTCCTTGGCCGCGACCGCCTGCGTGTTCACGGTGCTGCGGAACGGTTGCGAGAGCGCGTAGAGACCGCCGAACAGCAGCAGCACCACGACCAGCGTCCAGCGCACGGCCCTGCCGACGCCCTGCCGCACCCTCCTGGCCCGGCGCGGGCGGCTGCCGTGCTCGCGGATCCTCGGGCCCTTCGCGGGCAGCCACCGCTTCCACCACGGTTGCTCCTGCTTGACCGCGTCCACGAGCGTGTGGCCGCAGACGCCGCAGAACCGGCGGGTGTCCGGGTTGCCCGACCCGCACATGCCGCAGATCAGGTCGCCGGGCTGCGGCTCGCGCTTGAGCGTCTGCTGTGGACGGTGGTGGGCCTGGGGTTGCGCCCGGGCCGCGTCGGGCCGGACCGCCCCGGTCTGCGCGGGGGCGCCGGTCCACTGCAGGAAGTCGCCGCAGTTGCCGCAGAACTCCGTGTTCTGCGCGTTGTGCTCACCGCAGCTCTGACAGACGATCATGTGGTCACCTCGGTGGTCGTGGCGACGTGGGCGGGCACCATCCGACGCACGGCCGCGGTGACCCGAGCCCTGTCGACGGCGTCCGGGTCCGCCACCCGGATCCGGATCAGCACGTGGGCGGGTGATGTGCCCGGCAGGGGTCCGCCCGGGGTCGCGGAGGTGGCCGTGCCACCGCTGTCCACGACCTCGACCCGGCCGCCGGTGAGCAGCTCGACGTGGTCCGCGATGCCCCTGTTGGTGCCGCGGAGCCGGTGCAGGTGCACGGCCCGCGCGACGAGCTCGCGGCGCTGGCCGGTGGACCAGCTCTCGTCGAGGTCGAGCGCCACCCAGCCCGCCAACCAGTCGACGAAGTCCGCCGGGGCGAGGCGGGGGTCCAGGTAGGAGGAGAAGCAGTCGAGGACGGTGAAGACGGGCGCCAGGACCTCGTCGAGGGCCGTGGTGAAGCGCTGGGTGAAGTCGTCGTCGGTGTAGACCGCGGGCATGCGCTCGCCCAGCGGGTGCGGGGAGACGAGGTCGTCGACGGCACTGCGCATGTCAGCTCCTCGCCACCCGCACCTGGTGCCCGTAGGAGAACGCCAGCCCGTTGGGCGGCAGGTCGACCCGTTGCACCGACTGCCCGCGCTCCCCCGTCAGCAGGTTCGCCGCGAACAGCTTCACGTCCTCCACCAGCTCCACCCCCGCGATCCGTTGCAGCACCGCGTACACCTCCCCCGAGTGCACCGGCCGGCCGAACGGCCACCCGGTCCCCTCCGCACCGCCGCGGATCGGGTCGAGGTAGTCGCCCAGCGCGTCCATCGCCCGTGCGCGCACCGCCTCCGTCGGCGTCCCGGCGCGGGCCTTCAGGTCCGCCACGACCGTGACGCCCTGGTAGAACGGCGGTTCCACGCTCACCCGAGCGCCGACGCACCGGCGTGCGTCGAGGTGGCGCGCGATCCGGTCGAGGGTCTCCTGGTCCACCTGGAACGCCGCGAAGTTCGGCTCCTCGTGCGCCGCGACCGCCGGGACGACCAGCACGCGCACGCCGTCCTCGCCCGGCGCGCACCGCACCCGGGCCACCTCGGGCGCCGCCTCCCGCGCGAGGACCTCGTAGTCCTCCGCCGTCACGGCGCGGTCGCGGGTCCGCAGCGACAACGGGCCGCGCAGGGCCGCGTCCTGCACCGACTCGCCCGAGACGCCGCCCCTGCCGGGCTTGCGGTTGGTGATGTCGCTGACGAACGGCACCGGGTCCCGTTGCACCGTCACGAGGTTGCGCGCGACGTTGCCCCTGGTGCCGCCGCCCGTGCGGTACTCGGGCACGCGGATCGCCGCCGACTTCGCCGGCACCGCGCCGTAGTGCCGCAGGCTGCCGTCCTGCCCGCGGACCGCGGGACCGAAGATGATCTGGCCCTCGGTGTTGTCCACCAGGAAGTGCCGGTCGTCCGGGCCGGACTCGGTGAACGCGGGCACCTCGGTCCAGGTGTCCCAGCCGTCGGTGGTCGCGACCTCGACGGTGATCGGGGCGCCCGCGACGACCGGCGTGCGGGCGAGCGGGAACCGCTGTCCCGCCACGCCTTCCGAGACGCCGACGGTCTCGCCGCGCACCACGTCGGCGTGCACGGCCTCGGTGGTGCCGCCCATCGTGACGGCGCTGACTTCGCGCAGCCGCGGCGAGCGCTGGTAGAACGGCTGGCCCTGCCACAGCTCGGCGGCCCGGCAGCGCAGCCAGCCGGCGCGGTTGCGGGTCAGCACGGACGTGGTGTGGCCGGCCGGGACGTGCACGACGACGTCGCCCGCGGAGTTGAAGCCGCCGTTGGTGAAGCTGTCGACCTCGCAGGCGGTCCAGCCCTCGTCGGTCCAGGCCTCCCACGCCCACGGCGGGTCGGCCGGGTTGATGCCTGACCCCATCGCGTCGCAGTCGAACCTGAGCAGCACCGCGCAGCCGGGCACGGCGTCGGACAGGCCGAACAGCACGGCGTCGCCCGGCTGGGGCTGCTCGCCGAACGCGGCCGGTTCCTTCAGCCCCCTGAGGTCGTCGGTGCGGTCCACGGGCTGGCCCTGGGCCGTCGCCGTCGCCAGGTGCGCGAGCTCGCACGGCACGATCGTGAGCGGCCGGTCGACCGTGAAGACGACCGGTTCCTCGACGCCCTTGCGCTGGGTCGCGACCTGGGTGCCCCTGGGCACCTCGACGGGCGCCGGTTGCGGAGCGGAGAGCCAGTAGGTGACGTCCACGCGGGCGGCGGTGGGGGCGAACAGCTCCACGCCGATGAGGTCGAGGAACTTGAGGTAGTGCAGCTCGGGCACGCGGTTGAGCCGGTACACCAGCTCGTCGACCATGTGCGCGAACGCCTCGATCAGCGTCACGCCGGGGTCGGAGACGTTGTGGTCCGTCCACTCGGGACAGCGCTGCTGGACGCGGCGCTTGGCCTCGTCCACGAGCTGCTGGAAGCGGCGGTCGTCGAGGTTGGGCAGGGGAAGCGGCATCACGCACCGTCCTCGTGGGGCGGAATGACGTAGAACGGGAAGACGAGGTTGCGGGGGTCGTTCGTACCGCGCAGGGCGTAGCGGATGTCGATCAGCAACGTGCCGTGCGCGACCTCGGCGAAGTCGACGACCACGTCCACCAGGTCGATGCGCGGTTCCCAGCGTTCGAGCGACTGGCGCACCTCGTAGGCGATCTGGCCCGCCGTCGTGGAGTCGGCGGGCGCGAACACCAGGTCGTGGATCGCGCACCCGAACTCGGGCCGCATCGGCCGTTCGCCGGGTGCGGTCGCGAGGATCAGCCGGATGCTCTCGACGATCTCGCGGTCGCCGTCGACGAGCGCCAGCGACCCGGTCGCGTCGGTGCGGACGGGGAAGCTGACGCCCCTGCCGATGAAGTCCACCGCTCACCCTCCGATCAGGACGGTCGGGGCGCCGGGCGGCAGGATCGCCGCGCCGCAGCCGCTCATGTCGCCGACGCGCGCCGCTGGTTTGCCGCCGATCAGCACGGTCGGGCAGCCGGGCGGGACGACCGGTGTCGGCGGGTGCACGGCGGGAGGCGGGAACGAGCACGTGTGCAGGTCCCCTACCGTGGCGGCGGGCTTGCCGCCGATGAGCACGGTGAGCACTCCCGGTCCGGTGATGACGCCGGGATGTCCTGTCAGGTCGCCGATCCTGGCCGCGGGTGGCATCGCGTCCCGTCCCCCTCAGTTGATCTTCACGATGGCGCCCTTGACGGTGAGCGGGCCACCGGCCGAGACCTCCGCCTGCGCCTGGCCGGCGATCTTGACCTGCGCGCCCTCCGCCGTGAGCTCGGTCTGCGCCTTCACGGACACCTTCTGGCCCTTGAGCTCCAGCGGCCCGGTGCCCGCGTCGACGGTGATGCCGCTGCGGGCCTTGACCGTGATGGTCTTGCCGCTGGTGATCTCGACGGTCTGCGCCTTCTGGTCGAGCCGGACGACGAACTTCCCGTCACCGCTGGAGATCAGGATTCCGTCGTCCTCGGCGAACTCGACCCGGTGGCCCTTGCGGCTCACGAACCCGCGCACCGCGATCTCGCCCTTGCCGCTGTCGACCGCCGGTTTGCCGAGCTTCGGCGGCTGGTCCTTGCCGTTGTAGAGGCCGCCGAGCACGTACGGGGCGTCGAAGTCGCCGTGCTCGAAGCCGACGAGCACCTCGTCACCGACCTCGGGCAGCACCAGCGCGCCGCGGTTCGCGCCGGCGCCCTGCTGCACGGTCCTCGCCCACACGCTCGTCAGCTCGCCGGAGAGCCAGGGGAACTTGACCTGGACGCGGCCGATCTGCATCGGGTCCTTGGCGTTGGTGACGATGGCGGGCACGAGTCCGTTGAGCGGCTTGCTCTTCGTGCCGTGCACGAGCCCGTAGAGCGAGCGCTCCTGCTTGCCGGAGACGGTGAACTCGGTGGTGTAGCCGGTGTGCTCGGCGAACAGGTGCCGGGTGCCGGTCAGCGTGTACTTGCCCTGGAACTGGTCGCCGACGTTGGTCAGCGCCACCGCGGTGCCCGCCTTGAGCTCGGGGTTCCCCCTCGCCACGCCGGTGAGCTCCGCGCAGGACCCGCCGAGCTGCGCCGCGAGCGCCTCCGCCGCGGTCTTGGCCTCGGCGTGCGTCCGGTAGGGCAGGCCGGCCTCGAGGTGCGGCGGTGCGCCGAACCGGGTCGCGAGCTCCTTCGGCTTCGCCTGCGCCACCTCGACCCCCGCCGTGGTCGGGACGGCGGTGGCGAGGACCTCCTGCTTGTTCTCGAAGTCCCAGCCCCGCACCTGCACCTCGGGCACCTGGCCGGCGGTCGTGATGCCGGCCCTGAGCGCGACGAGCGTGCTGTGCAGCTCGAGCACGAGCGGGTTCGACTTGGCCTTGGCGCCCTGCTGCGGTGCCTTCGCGGGCGCTTCGGGCAGCTTGAAGTCGAGCTTGCCGTCCTTCACCGCGATCTGCGCGCCGGTGGTGCGCGCGAGGCGGCTGAGGAACTCCCAGTCGCTGACGTTGTCCTGGGTGAGCTGCGTGTCCGGCCGCCCGCCGAAGCCGGGCACGGTGTCGATCGTCCCGGCCTTGAGGCCCGCGCGCCCGGCGACCTTGCGGACGACGTCGGCGACCGTCATGTTCGGGTAGACCGCGATCCGCGTGCCGCGGAACAGCCGGTGCGCCTCGTCGTACCCGCGGACCTCGGTGAAGGTGCCCTGCGCGTCCAGCTCGACGCCGACGGCGGTGATCTCCCCGCTCATCAACGGCTTCGGCGCGCCGGGATCGGCCGTCTGCACCTTGAGCGCGGCCTTCGCGCCGATCTTGAAGCCCGCCTTGGCGAGCACCACGTGGCCGGGGTCGCGGAACCGCAGCACGAACATGTCCGGCAGGTTCCGGCTGTCGTCGACGTAGGCGTAGGTGAGCAGCAGCTTGACGTCCGCGGGCAACGGCTTCCCGTCGACCTCGACGACGAGGTTGTTGGCGAAGCTCTCGTTAGCCATGCTGGATCTCCTCCAACGCCGGAACGAGGACGGTCGAGCCGAGCCGGAGCCGCATCGGGTCGTCGATGCCGTTGGCCTCGGCGATGTGCCGCCACAGCTCCGCGTTGCCGTAGGCCTGGTAGGCGAGGCTCTGCAGGCTGTCGCCCGCCGTGAGCGTGCGCGCGTCCCGTGCCGCCAGCGCCCCGCTGGTCGGGTTCTGCCCGCCGGGTTCGCCGCTGACCTCCTCGAGGTTGACCGTGCACACGGCCCTGACCGGCATGCCGCCGGGCGTGAAGAGCGTGTACTTGGCCGTGACGCTCGCGACGTAGCTCGGGAAGCCGGTCGTGGTGCCCCACTTGAAGATGACCCACGGCGGACTGCCCTTGCCGTTCTGCCGCGAGTCCTTCGTGGGCACCGTGAGGGCGAAGAGCTGCTCGACCTTCTTGACGGTCGCGTCGCCCATGGTGTCGGTGGAGTCGAGGAAGATCTCGAGCGCCAGCTTGGCCGGCTCGGCCCCCTTGAACTCCGGCACGCCCGCCTTGGGCGCGTTGGGCTGCGTCTGCCGGTCCCACTTGGCGTTCTTGGCGAGCGACAGCTCCCGCGGGTTGAACTGGAACCTGATCTCGTCGATCTGCGCCCCCGGCTTCTGCAGCCCGCCGGGCTTGGGCGGCTCGTGCACCGTGAGCGTCGCGTGCTCCATCTTCGTGGACGTGGTCGCCGACCCCGCGCTCGTGAACGTGACGGTCATCGCGCGTCCAGGAACCCGTGGTGCGCCAACTCGAGCGTCTCGGTGGCGACCTTGGTCTGCTCGGCGCTGAGCTGCGGCCCCGTCCACCGCACGGGGACCACCTCCGACAGCGACCAGCTGGCGATGGTCTTCCCCTCGAGCGTCTTGGCCTCGATGACCGCGGTCCGCCGCTTGATCCCCGCCGCCATCCCGGCGATCCAGCGGGTGATCTTCTGGCTGTCCCGGGTGACCGGCCTGCTGAGCTTCACGTTGGGGTACTTGATGCGCGTGGGCAGCTGCCACACCATCCCGTTGTTGCCGCCCTCTTCCCGCTGCTCGATGACGAACTCGCACCCGAGCCCCTCACAGCTGTTGAAGGACCCGAGGTCGTCCTTGTCGACCGACACGCTGAAGCAGACGGCGACGGCTTCCTCTGGAGCGGTCATGACATGTCCTCACAGGTCGGTGAGCGCACCACGACGCTCGCGGTCGAGCCACAGGTCGGCCTTGAGCCGGCGCAGCAGGGGGTCGTAGAGCTTGCGGAGCAGCTCGTCGGCGTTCTGGGTGGCCGGCGGCTCTGGGGCCTGGGGGGCCGCGGGTGGTTCCGCGGGTGGTGCTGGTGCCTCCACGCGTTGGACGACCTCCCGGTGGATCACCGGGGTGGGTTCCGGGTCGGGGGTGCGGGCTACCACCACCGGGAGCGGGGCCTGGTGGGCTGTGTGGGTTTGGTGGACCGGGTGCGGTGTGGCTGTTCGCTGGGCCACCGGGGTTGGCGGGGTGGGAGCGGCCGAAGGCGCCGATCTCGGCAGGTCGGGTTCGAAGACCCGGTGCACCAGAGGTGCTGCCGTCCCTGCCAGTGGTGCGGTGGGCAGGTTCGGGGTGTTCGTCTCGGACGGGGTGCGCTGTGCGACGGGGCGAGGCGGTGTCGGCGCGGCTGTGGTGGTGTGGCTTGCGGGGGCTGCTGCTACGTCCAGGTCGGTGGGTGGAGGGGACTGCCCGGCTGTGGTGGGCTCGGGGGCCCGCTGCACGACCGGTTCGGCGCGGGCGGCCAGGACTTCCCTCTGCACCAGCGGCTCCGAGTGGGCGGCCAGCACTTCGCGCTGGACGAGACGCTGTACGGGCGGTTCGGCGTGAGTGGTCTGCACCTCACGCTGTACCAACGGCTGGGAGTGGCTGGCCTGCACTTCGCGCTTCACCAGCAGCTCGGCGTGGGCGGTCAGCACCTCGCGCTGCACGAGCGGCTCGGAGTGGGCGGGTGACATCTCACGCTGGACCGGCGGCTCGAGGTGGCTGGCCTGCACCAGCGGTTCGGCGTGGGCGGTCGAGACCTCACGCTGCACCAGCGGTTCTGAAGGGCTGGTCGACACCTCGCGCTGCACGAGCGGTTCGGTTCGGGTGTGGGGCACCTGATGTTGCGCCACTGGCTGCGGGTGGTCCTTCGGCGCTACCGGCCGCACGGCGGGCTCGACCTGGCCGGGTGTCGAGTCCCGCTGCACCAGCGGCTGCGCGTGGGCCGCCGACACCTCCCTCTGCACCACCGGCACGACGGGTCCGGCGGACACCTCCCGCTGGATCACCGACTCGGCGTGCCCCTCTGACACCTCACGCTGCACCACCGGCGCGGGTGGCGCCGATGACGTCTCGCGCTGCACCACCGGTGCGGGTGGTGCCGCTGACGTCTCGCGCTGCACCACCGGCCCGACACGGTCAGCCGACACTTCCCGCTGCACCAACGGCTCGACGTGACCCGCCGACGCCTCCGGCTGGCTTGCCGGTCCGGCTGCCTGGTGCTGCACCGCGGGCTCTACCTGGCTGGTCAGCACTCGCTGCTGGACCACCGGCTCCACTCGGCCCACCGACACCTCGCGCTGGACCACCGGCTCGATCTGTCGGACCGGTGCCCCCCGCTGCGCCACCGGTCCGACATCCCTCGCGGACGTCTCCCGTTGCACCACAGGCTCGGTACGGCCTGCCGACACTTGCCGCTGCACGAGCGGCTGCACCTGGTCCGTCGACACTTCCCGCTGCGCGACCGGCTCGACGTGCCCCGGCACCATCTCCCGTTGTGCCACCTCCCGTTGCACCAGCGACTCCGCTCGGCTGGGCAACACCTCCCGCTGCACCGGTGGCTCGACATCGCCGGTCGGCACGTCCCGCTGCACAAACGACTCGGCCTGGTCGGTCGGTATGTCCACCCACGTCGCAGGCTCCACCTGAGAGGCCGGCGGAGTGGCCTGGGGCAGCGGAGTCGCGTCTGCCGGTACCGGCGGCTTGGCCGGCGGCGGGTCGTGTGGGGTGGCGGCGCGTTGGAGGACCGGTGAGATCGGTTCGCCCAGTCCCAGCCTCCGCGGTCTCACGGCAGGTGGTACGGGCGCGGCATCCACCGCGGACCGCTGCAGCGACGGCGACGGCGACGGCGACGACGGTGATGGCGCCGGAGCCGAGGGAGGTGGATCCCCCGGCACGGCCTCCCCACCCACGAGAGCGGCGTCCGGTGACGGGCTCGCCGGCTCGGCGGCGACCAGGTCCGGCACGTCCGGCTCCGGCACATCCGGCTCCGGCGCTGCCACCTCAAACACCACCGGTTCTGGTGACACCACGACCGGCTGGTCGGGCACCGGCAAATCCGGCACCACCGGTGCCACCGGAGCCACCACCTCAGAAGTCACGACCCCCGCAGGACCAGACACCGCAGGGCCGGACACCGCAGGACCGGACACCGCAGGACCGGACACCGCAGGACCAGAAGCCACCCGCTGCACCGCCACCGCCCGCCGAGCCCCCTCGACCGACCGCGACACCACCGGCCCCTCCGCGACCACCGCCGGCGCCGCCACGTCCGAGATCGAGCCGGAAGGCTCCGACGGACTCACCAGGTGAGCGAGCGGCGACAAGAACGACGGGTTCTGCCACGAAGCCAGTCGCGAGGTGAAGCCCGACACCGGGTTCGTCAGCGGGTGCGGCGAGACCAGGCGTTGCAGGGGCGGCAGCGCTCGCCAGTCGGCCCGCACCACGGGCTGCGGGGCGCTACGCCGTCGAAAGGGCCACAAAGCGGTTCACCTCCCCAGAACAGAACCCAGAACCGAACCAGAACCGGACGAAGCCGAGATCCGCGTGTTGATCCGGCCGATCTCCTCCACGTAGCGCAACCGGTCCCCGTGCTCCAGGTCGAGGATCGAGTCGAGCGACCAGTGGAAGTGGTAGGCGACGTACGCGACCTCCGAGTGCAGCCGGTCCGGCGCGTACGTCACGATTCCCCCAGGCGCCCGCCCGCGATGTCGACCTCGAACCCGTGCCCGCACGAGGGGCACGCGACCGGTGCGCGCGTGTGGCCCTCGCTGTTGATGCGGCGGTACATGTCCTGCAGGAACGCGAGGTCCGAGGCGAACAGGTCCTCGATGACGCCGGCGTGCACGTCGGTCACCGACCCGATCCGCACCACCACCCTGCCCAGCAGCACGACGGTCAGGTAGGCGGCGTTCTCGCGGACCCGGTCGTCGCGCAGCGGGACCAGTTCGTCGCGGGCCGTCGCCAGCCTCATCACGCCGGAGCGGTGCAGGACGCCCGCGTCGTCGACGTAGCCGCGCGGGAGTTCGAAGGCGAACTCCGTGCGCATCTCCGGGCGCGTGTCCTGGGCTACGGCAGCAGAGCGCTTCACTCGACTTCCATCTCCTCGTACGTGACCGTCAGCTTCTCGGTCAGCACGGAGGTGTCGCCCGCCTTCAGCGTGCCGATCTCCAGCGCCTTGGGCCACGCGCGCATGATCTTGTAGCGCTTGATGGCCTGGCCCTCGTAGTCGTAGACGACGACCACGCCGTTCTTGCGGGCGCTGCCCATCTTGCCGAAGCGGGAGTCCTTCACCCACTTCTCGAACGAGTTGTCGGAGGTGAGGCCGCGGGTGAAGACGACCTCGCCGGCCTTCATGCGGCCGGGCAGCTTCTTCACGACGTATTTGCCGTCGGCCATGTTCTGCTTGAGCTCGATGACGTCCTGCTCCATCTTCAGGCCGGTCACCTCGGAGATCTGCTTGATCGTGATGCCGTCGACCTCCAGGCCGAACGAGTGGCCTACCGACGTGTCGAGATCGGGGAGTGCCATGTCGATGAACCGCCTTTACTCGTTGACCAGACTGGTGCCGCCCTGCATCTGGGCGAGCCGGAAGATGACGAACTCCGCGGGCTTGACCGGCGCGATGCCGACCTCGCAGACCACCTGGCCGAGGTCGATGCCCTCCGCCGGGTTGGTCTCGCGGTCGCACTTGACGTAGAACGCCTCGTCGGGCGTCAGGCCGAACAGGGCGCCCTTGCGCCACTCCATCACCAGGAACGCGGCGATCGTGCGGCGGATGCGGGCCCACAGGGCGTCGTCGTTCGGCTCGAACACGACCCACTGCGTTCCGTCCAGGATGGACTCCTCGAGGTAGTTGAAGAGCCGCCGGACGTTCAGGTAGCGCCAGGCCGGGTCGGACGACAGGGTGCGCGCGCCCCACACGCGGATGCCGCGGCCGGTGAACGAGCGGATGCAGTTGACGCCGATCGGGTTCAGCAGCTCCTGTTCGGCCTTGGTCAGCTGCGTCTGCAACGCCACGGCGCCGCGCACGGTCTCGTTCGCCGGCGCCTTGTGCACGCCGCGGGCCGCGTCGGTGCGCGCCCAGACGCCGGCCATGTGGCCCGACGGCGGCACGAAGACGTTGTCCGAAGTGGACGGGTCGTAGACCTTGATCCACGGGTAGTAGAGGGTCGCGTACTTCGAGTCGTAGCCCGCCTCGACCTGCGTCCAGTTCTTCACCTGGGCCGGCGAGAGGTCCGGCAGCGGGTCGAGGATCGCCATGCGGTCGCCCATGAGCTCGCAGTGCGCGATCATCGCGGCCTGCACGGTCTTCACGGCCTCGAGCGTGATCAGCCCGCGCTGGTAGGAGCTCATCAGGTCGGGCACCGACACCATGGTGATCTCGTCCACGGCCTCCAGGCCGCCGAAGCCGGTGCGGTCGGAGACGTCGCCCACGTAGTCGTCCGCCACGACCTTGCGCGGCACGGGTGCCGCGGCGGGGGCCTCGCGCAGCGCGGCCGAGGTCTTGTCGGGCTTCGCGAGCGTCGCCCCGGCGACCTCCTCGACCGTGATCAGCTTCGAGGCCGCGTTCACGACGGTGAGGACGTTCTCCTTGCCGCGCTTGGAGGTCACCTGGTGCGTCTCGACGACCTTGCCGTTGTCCTTGACCAGCAACGCGAAGCGGTCGTCCGGCGGGTTCTCGCCCGCGGGGTCGCCGACCTCGACGGACAGGCTGCCCGCGCCGAGCTCGCGCGCCGAGACGCGGTAGGCGCCCAGCACGGCCGACGGGCCGGCGGGCAGGGCCGGCGTGGACCGGTCGCCGCCGACGCGCACGACGTAGCAGTTGGTGCCGCCGTTGAGGAAGTAGCCGTAGACGGCCAGCGGCAGGTAGCAGCCTTCGGCGAAGTCGCCGAACTTCTCGGTGTACTGCGCCCAGTTCGACACGAGCGTGGGGGTGTTGTAGTCACCCTTGGCCGCGAACCCGACGAACGCGGCGACGGCGGTGCCGACGCCCTCGATCGGGCGGGCACCTGCCTCCACCTCCTCGACGTACACGCCCGGCGAGAGATAGGTGGGCATCGACGGCCTCCCAAGTCGTACGGAATGCTGTGCGACCCATGCTGCGACGATCACGGGGAAGCCGACACGACCTCGCGACGGTGCTGGAGGGAGCCCACGACTGCCCGAAAGGGCAGTCACCCCGGGGAGGGGTTTTCCGAGCGTTCACCCGACTGCCGCCGAACGATCATTGGTGGCCGAACCACCCCCGCCCTACGCTCGCCGACGGCCCTTGTCCGCCCACCACCCCGAGGACAGGCATGTCACGTCGCAGGGCTCCCCTGGCCGTGCTCTCCACGGTCATCGTCACGGCGGCCACGCTCACCGCCTCCACCGCCGCCCAGGCGGCCACCACCACCTTCACCCCGACGGCCGACACCTACGTCGACAACTCCGCCACCGGCACCAACTACGGCACCTCCGGGCAGCTCGGCACGGACGGCTCGCCGGTCAAGCGGTCGTTCCTCAAGTTCACGGTCTCGGGGATCGGCGGCACGGTCAGCAGCGCCAAGCTGCGCGTCCACACCGACGACGTCTCCGGCGCGGAAAGCCCCAGCGGCGGCACGTTCCGGGCCACGAGCAACGTCAGCTGGACCGAGACCGGCGTCACCTGGAACAACCAGCCCGCGGCCGACGGCGTCACGCTCGGCACGCTCGGGTCGGTCGCGCGCAACGCCTGGTACGAGGTCGACGTGACGGGCTACGTCACGGGCAACGGCACCTACAGCATCGCGATCACGTCCAGCAGCTCCGACGGCGCCGACTACGACTCCCGCGAGTCCGGCGCGACGGCGCCGCAGCTCGTCGTCACCGACGGCACGACGCAACCGCCCGGCGACCCGGTGTGGGTGGGCGCGGGCGACATCGCCGACTCCGGTTCCGGCGACACCGCCACGGCCGCGCTGCTGGACACCATCCAGGGCACCGTCTGGACGACCGGCGACAACGTCTACCCGGACGGCACCGCGTCGCAGTTCTCGACCTACTACGAGCCCACGTGGGGCCGGCACAAGGCGCGCACCAGGCCCTCCCCCGGCAACCACGACTACAACACCAGCGGCGCCACGGGGTACTACACCTACTTCGGCGCGCAGGCAGGTCCATCAGGGCTGGGGTACTACTCCTACGACCTCGGCGACTGGCACATCGTGTCGCTGAACTCCAACATCGGCATGGCTGCGGGCAGTGCACAGGAGCAGTGGCTGCGCGCGGACCTGGCGGCGAGCACGAAGCAGTGCACCGCGGCGTACTGGCACCACCCGCTGTTCACGAGCGGCGCCAACCACGCGCCCTCGGCGGCGACCAAGCCGTTGTTCCAGGCGCTGTACGACTACAACGCGGACGTCGTCGTCACCGGCCACAACCACCAGTACGAGCGGTTCGCCCCGCAGAACCCCAACGGCGGCTTGGACACCGCGCGCGGCATCCGGTCGTTCGTCGCGGGCATGGGCGGCGCGGGCGCGTACGGGTTCGGCACCATCAGGGCGAACAGCGAGGCGCGCAACACCGGCACCCGCGGCGTGCTGAAGCTGACGCTGCACAGCGGCAGCTTCGACTGGCAGTTCGTGCCGGAGGCGGGCAAGACCTACACCGACAGCGGCACCACGAACTGCCACTGACGCGTCCGCACGCCAGAACCGGGGTTGGGGGCCGATGATGTACCTGTCCACGATCGACAGACCCAGGACGGCGAACTGGAAGGGGCTGAGCGGCAACGTCTTCGCGCTCGGCACGGTCAGTCTCATCACCGACGTGTCGTCGGAGATGGTGGCCGCGGTCCTGCCGCTCTACCTGGTCATCGGCCTCCAGCTCAGCCCGGCCGCGTACGGGCTGGTCGACGGCGTCTACACCGGCGCCACCACCCTGCTCCGCCTCGCGGGCGGCTACCTCGCCGACCGCACCCGCCGGCGCAAGGCCGTGGCGGGCTTCGGGTACGGCCTCTCCGCGGTGGCGAAGCTCGGCCTGCTGGCCGCGGGAAACTCGGTGACCGCGCTCGGGTTCGTGATCACGGCGGACCGCGCGGGCAAGGGCCTGCGCACCGCGCCGCGCGACGCGCTGATCACCCTGTCCACGCCCAGTGGTGACCTGGGCCGGGCGTTCGGCGTGCACCGGGCGATGGACGGCATCGGCGCTTTCGCCGGGCCGCTGGTCGCGATGGCCGTGCTCGCGGCGTCGGCGCAGTCGTTCGACGCCGTGTTCGTCACCAGCGCCTGCATCGCCGCGTTCGGCGTGCTGGTGCTCGTGCTCTACGTACGTGACCGGTCGGAGCCGTTGCAGCGCAAGGAACCGCTCAAGCTCGCCGTGCTCAAGGAACCGGCGGTCCGCAGGATCGTGTTCGCCGCCTCCCTGCTCGGACTCGCCACGATCGGCGACGGGTTCGTGTACCTGGTGCTGCAGAAGCGCGAAGGGCTGGCGTTCGGCTGGTTCCCGTTGCTCGCCGTCGGCACCAGCCTCGTCTACCTGCTGCTCGCCGCACCGCTGGGCGCGCTCGCCGACCGGGTCGGCCGGCTCGGGGTCGTGCTCGCGGGCTACGGCGCGCTGACACTCGTCTACCTGCTGCTCTTCGGGCCGCTCGGCGGCTGGCCGCTGCTCGTGCTGGTCGTCCTGCTGTACGGCGTGTTCTACGCCTGCACGGACGGCGTGCTGATGGCGCTCGCGGGTCCGGTGCTGCCGGAACGCCTGCGCACCACCGGTCTCGCGCTGATCCAGAGCGGGCAGGCGCTCGCCTACCTCGGCTCGTCCGTGCTGTTCGGCCTCGCCTGGCAGTTCTGGAGCCCCGAGACCGCCACCCGGCTCGCCGCGGCCGCGGCGGTCCTCGCCCTCGTCACCACCGCCGCACTGCTGGGACGCCGCTCGTGACCAACCGCCTGCTGATCACCCTCACCGCCGCCGTCCTGCTCGGAGGCGTCGCCGTCGGCTACACCGCGCTCTCCGGTGCCGCGCCGGACGATCCCGTGCAGGCCGGTCCGGCGGGTGCCGGACCGCGGTTGATGGTCCTCAGCAACGGAAGGCTCTCCCGCACCGGCCCGGCCGGGTCCCGCGAGGTCACCGACCAGCTCTGCGACCGCGCCTACACCGCCGCGGGCACGACCTCCTGCCTGCGGCCGGCCGGTGCGCTGAAGGCCAGCGAACTGGCCGTGCTCACCGGCGACCTGCGGGAGTCCAGGACCGTCGCGCTGACCGGGTTCCCGAACCGGACGCGGGTCTCGGCCAGCGGGCGGATGGTCGCGTGGACCCTGTTCGTCGACGGGCACTCCTACGCGGCCAACGGGTTCTCCACCAGCACGGGCGTCCTCGACACGAAGACCGGCGCCCTGGTCATGACGCTGGAGGACTTCGCCGTCGAGGGCATGGCACAACGACCCGCCGACGCGAACTACTGGGGCGTCACGTTCACCGCCGACGACAACCGCTTCTACGCCACCATGTCCACCGGCGGTCACCGCTACCTGCTCGAGGGCGACTTCGCCGCGCGCAGGGTGCGGCCGCTGACCGACCTGGACGACGTCGAATGCCCGTCGCTGTCCCCCGACGGCACCCGCATCGCCTACAAGAAGGCGGTCGGCGGCGACCCGCGGCGGGGCTGGCGGGTGTCCGTGCTCGACCTGGCCACGCGGAGGATCACCGAGCTCGCCGAGACCCGCAGCGTCGACGACCAGCCGGCGTGGATCGACGACCGGACCGTCGCGTACGGGCTGCAGCGCGACGACGGCCTGAACGACGTGTGGTCCGTGCCCGCCGACGGCACCGGCACTCCCGCAGTCCTGGTCCCGGAGGCGAGCTCACCGGCGCCGCTCGGCTGACCGTCACTCGGCGGGAGCTTCCTCCTCTTCCTCCGCGCGCTGCACGAAGGTCTGGGCGGTCTCCTCCTCGGCGGGCGCCTCCTCGCGCTGCACGGCCATCTCCCCGCCGCCGTGGCCGCCGTGGTCCTCGCAGCGCTGCACGGGAGCGGGCGCCGACATGACGTGGTCGGCGTTGGCCACGGCCTCGCGCTCGAACCGGTCGGACGGGTCGCTGACCTTCACACCGCTGCCGTTGTCGGTGCCCTCGACCGGCCCGGACCGCTGCTGCACGACGTGCGTCAGCTCGTGCGCCAGCATGTGCTTGCCGGAGGCCGACGACGGGTCGTACTTGTCGCTCTGGAACACGATGTCCGACCCGACCGTGTAAGCCTGCGCGTTCACCGACTTCGCCGACTCGTGCGCCGCCGAGCCGGTGTGCACCCGGACATCGGAGAAGTCCTGCCCGAACCGGCCTTCCATGTCCTCGCGCACGCCCGCGTCCAGCGGTGATCCCGCGGACGAGACGACGTCGGTGACGCTCGCGTTGCCCACGGCGCGTTGCAGGCCGAGCACGCCGGACGGCCCGAGCACGTCGGTGCGCCCCGCCGCGGCGGCACGGCCCAGCAGACCCGTCTCCTCCTGCGGGAGCCGGTCGCCGTGGGGGCGCGCCGACTCCTCGTGCTCATGTTCGTGCCCGCGCATCACAACCTTCTCTCTCTGTGGCCAGGTCGAAGTAACGGCCGAACTCGCGCTGTCCGACCAGCCTGCCGAGCTTGCGGTACTCGCGGGCGACGGCGCCGATCAGCTCGACCATGCCGACGACGTGGCCCGCGGCGGCCGCGAGGTACGCCGCCGTCACCGCCGCCGAGCGGATGTGCCCGCCCGCCAGCTCGAACGACTCCGCGAGGAAGTCGAGGTCCACGTCCGCCGAGCGCGGCACCGCGGGGCCGAGGCAGCGGTCCCACAGCCCGCGCCGCAGGTCCGCGTCGGGCAGCGGGAAGTCGACGATCACGTCGAGGCGGCGGGTGAACGCGTCGTCGAGGTTGGCCCGCAGGTTCGTGGCCAGCACCGCGATGCCGTCGAACGACTCCATGCGCTGCAACAGGTACGCGCTCTCGATGTTGGCGTACCGGTCGTTCGCGTCGCGGACCTCGGAGCGCTTGCCGAAGATCGCGTCGGCCTCGTCGAACAGCAGCACGCCGTTCACGCCGGCGGCCTCGACGAAGATCCGTTCCAGGTTCTTCTCGGTCTCGCCGACGTACTTGTCCACCACCGTCGCGAGGTTGACCGTGTAGAGGTCGAGGCCGAGCGAGGCCGCGACCACCTCGGCGGACATCGTCTTGCCCGTGCCGGAGTCGCCCGCGAACAACGCCGTGACGCCCCGCCCGCGCCCGCCGCCGGGCCGCATCCGCCACTCGTCGATCACGCGGTCGCGGTGCTTCGCCCTGGCCGCGAGCTCCTGCAGCAGCGCCGTGATCGGCACGGGCAGCACCAGGTCACGCCACGCCACGGCAGGTTCGATGCGCCGCGCGAGCCGTTGCAGGCCACCGGCGTTCTGGCTGCGCGCCCCCGCCCGCAGGTGCGCGACGCCCACCAGCCCGTCGTCGGCGAGCGCCGAGACCGCGGCCGCGTTCGCCGCCCTGCTGATCTGGGTCGGCCCCAGCACGAAGTGCGCGGTCACCTCGGCGGGGTCGATGCCGGAGGCGAGCTTGCCGTCGAGCTCGCTGCGCCACATCGCCACCCGCACGTCGAACGGCACCTGCACGGCGTCGTGCTGCAACGGCGGCACCCGCGTCCAGCGCGGCTCCCACGCCCCGGACCCGTAGGCGATCACCGGGATCTCGTCGTGCAGCAACGGGTCCAGCGTGAACTGCGCGTCGACCGGCCCGACGACGATCCCGGCGCCGCGCAGCAACGCCTCCCGCGTCACCGCCAGCGGGTCCGCCAGCCGGGCGGCCTCGACCAGCAGCGCCGGGAAACCCGCCCGCGCCAGCGCCGCCACGGCCAGTTCCGCCGCGCCGCCACCGGGGTGCTCGCGCAGGTAGACGAGCCGCACCCCGCGGTCGATGCCGCGCGCCAGCCGGTCGTCGCCCGGCATCCGCACCGGGTTCCCCGGCAGCGTCACGAAGTCGGTGAGCAGCGGGTCCGGCCGGTCGTCGCCGAGCAGGTGCGCGGCGACCCGGTCCGGTACCCGCAACGACCGGCTGAGCAGCGGCCGTTCCGGGTCCTCGACCGTGACGAGCCCGCACCGCAGCAGCGGGCTGCCGGGGTCGAGCCGCGAACGGCCCCGCGGTGAGGCCTCGGCGAGCCCGCACAGCCGCAGGGCGAGCCCGACGGTGGCCCTGCGGCGCGTCACGTCGTCGTTGAGGTAGCCGTAGAACTGCTCGAACCGGCTGTCCACGTCCGGCGCCAGCGCCACGAGCAGCAGCTCGACGTCCACTTCGGACAGTTGGGCGCGGGCGGCCAGCCTGCCCAGCCGCCCGTCCGCGGCCGTCCCGGTGAACGGCGCGAACGGTTCCCGCCCGCTGTCCAGCAACGCCTCGATGACCTCGTCCGACAGGTAGAGCCCGCGGAACGGGTCGTCGGGGTTCGGGTCGGTCGCCCTGCGCGCGGCCACGGCGACGCGGATCCGCCGCTCCAGGCCCGCCATCCGCTCGAAGATCATGGGGCCACCTTGCGCATCGACACCCCGTCGGCGGTGACGTCGTGGCGCACCCGGTCCGAACCGGAACGCAGCTCGACGCCCTCGCGCACGGGCGGCCCGGCGGCGAACCTCCGGCCGGACGACACCGGTGCCGACACCACGACGTCCAGCGACGGCTTCAGCTCCCCGCCCAGCGCACTCCACACGTCCGCGAACGCCCGGTCCTCCGGCGGCGGCAGCGCCACCGTCATCGGCACGGGCAGCGCGAGCTCCGCCAGCGACCCGGCGAGCAGCCCCGGCGGCACGGCGTCGTAGCCGATGAACCCCATGAGCAGGTCCGACAGCAGCCGGTGCTCGTCCTCCGGCCGCTGGGTCCACGCCGTGACGAGGTACGACAGCTTCATGTGCCGCGGCGGCAGGTGCCGTGCCGCGACCTGCCCCTGCGCGTCGTACTCGTTGAGCAGCCCGCGCTGACGCCGCTTGATGTCCTCGCGGATGTCGTAGAGGTAGATGTTGACCGTGGGCGCGTTGCGCCGCGCCGCCCAGTCCTTGGTCGGCGCGTCGAACGCGACGTCCAGGTCCGAACCGCGCAACGCCTCGTCGCGGACCAGGCGGCGCAGAGCCTCGTCAACCTCGTGGATCACGCCGTCCACGATGGCGCGGCACGGCGGCGGGAACCATCAACGCACCGACGTTCCGGCGGGCACGAACGGCTGCCCCAACGGGCAGTCGCCGCGCGGGGGCGACGACTCGGCGCTCGTGCGGTCAGGGGCCGCATCCGGCTCGGCGCCACGCCGGCGAACTCGTCCACGGGCAGTCTTCGCGTGGGAGCGGCGACTCGGCGCTCATGCGGGCAAGGGCTCACCCGGCTCGGCGCCACGACGGCGAACTCGTCCGCGGGCAGTCGCCGCGCGGGGGCGACGACTCGGCGCCCGCGTGGGCAAGGCTCACCCAACCCGGCGCCACGCCGGCGAACTCGTCCGCGGGCAGTCACTACACGGGCGGGGGCTCACGCGGCAGAGGCCTACGCGGGCAAGGCTTGCGCAGGCAGGGCTTACGCGGGCAGGGGCCGCATCCGGTCCGGCATGTGCGCGCGCAAGGTGTCGTGCAACGCCGACACCTCGTCGGCGTCCAGGTGCACGGACCCGGTCTCGCACGCCAGCTCCGCCTCCCCGGTGCGCTGGTCCGGCACGTACCTCAGCTCGACGTCGGGCACCGAGCAGGACTCGGCCCGGCGGATCGCGGCCAGCAGCTCCGACACCCGTTCGTACCCCAGCCGCGCGCTCCAGCGCAGCGCGGCCGGGGGACGGACGAACAACCGGAGGCCTCCCGCGGATCGGCGAACTTCCACGCACGACAACACCGCAGCACCTCCTGGCGAACTTCTCGCAACGAGGTTAGTCAGAGGACAGTGGAGTCGGCGTGGAGTGTCACCCGTTCGGCCTCATTGGTAGCAGGGCTTCTCGAACTTGAAATCCTTGGCCGTCGGGCCCGTGAAGAACTCCTCCACCAGCGAAACCCCGGTCGGAGCGGCCTCGTCGGGCTTGTAGATGAGCGTCTGGCGGAAAGCCGCGTCCTGGGGCGAAGCGGAGAAATTGCCCGCACCCGAAGGGAGCATGCCCTCGTAGTCCACGGAGGTGAGCTGGCGCACGGCGTTCAGCACACCGGCTCGCGTCATGTCCTTGTTCGCCGCCGCCTTCTCCAGCGCCGCCTTCAACGGGTACGCCCACACCCAGCCCGCGGTGTAGCCGTCGTTCGGCGTCACGCCCGGCAGGCCGGCGCGCATCGCGGTGTGGCCCACGGTTTCGGTGGCCCACGCCTTCCACGGGGCGGACTGCAGGTACATCGCCTTGATCGCGGCCGCGGCCGGCGACTTCAGCAGGCCCTGGTTCCACGTCGGCGAGGTGCCGATGAACTTGCCCCTGTAGCCGCGGGCCGCGGCCTGGCCGATGACGACCGCCGTGTCGGTCGGGCCGGCGGTGATCACGACGAGGTCGGGCTTCTTGCTCACCACGGCGTCGATCGCGCCCGCCTGGTTGTCCTGGCCGGTCTGCGTGGTCACGCTCTCGAACGTCAGACCGCGCTTCTCGGCGGCGATCTTGGCTCCCGCCGCCGCGTCGTCGCCGTAGTCGCCCGCGAGGTGCACGGCCATCACGGACTTCGCGCCCAGCTTGTCCGCGGCGTAGTCGACGGTGTTCATGGACTCGACGCAGTAGTTCGCGCCGGACTCGAGCACGACCTCCTCGAAGCCCCACAACGAGGTCCACGACGCGGGCACCGACACCATCTGCGTGTTCTCGAGGTCCGGCAGGATCGCGGCGGTGGTCGGCGAGCCGAGGGTCTGGGTCAGGGCGAGGATGTTGCCCTTGATCTCCTGGTAGACCTGGTTGTGGATCTGCGGGTTGTACTTGTTGTCCTTGACGTACTTGGTGACGTCGACCTCGTAGCCGCCGATGCCGCCCTTGTCGTTGACCCGCTTCCAGAACGCCTTCTGCGAGTCGGTGATCGGCACGGCCAGCGTCTTGAACGGGCCCTCGGTGAGGTCGGAGATGGTGCCCAGGTAGATGCAGCCCTTGGCCTTGTCCACCGCCTGCGGGCACGGCTCCTTCGTCACGCCGAAGTCGACCTTGATGCCGCCCGCGCCCTCCTGCGGCGCGGCGCCGTCCCCGCCCCGGCAGGAGGCGAGAGCCAGCACTGCCACGGCTAATACCGCCGCGAATCTCTTACCGGACATGAGGATTCTCTCCCTAGTACGAGAACGGCCAGGTGCGCCAGTAGTTGCGGACGCGGACCCAGATGCCGAACAAACCGCGTGGCTCGACGATGAGGAACACGATGATGAGCACGCCGTAGAGCACGGCCTCCACCTGGAAGACCGTGATCGCGCCGGTCGCGTCACCGCTGATGAACGGCAGCACCGCGGGCAGTTCCCGAGTGATGCGTGGCAGCAGAGTGATGAAGAGAGCGCCCATGACCGCTCCCGAGATGGTGCCCGCGCCGCCGATGAGCACCATCGCGATGTACTGCACCGACAACAGCAAGTTGAACGAGCCGGGATCGAAGAACCCGTTCACCACGAACAACAACGCGCCCGCGACCCCCGCGTAGAACGACGACACCGCGAACGCCAGCACCTTGTACCGGGTGAGGTCCACGCCGATCACCGACGCGGCCAGGTCGCGGTCCCGCACCGCCGCGAACGCCCGACCGACGCGCGAGCGCACGAGGTTGCGCGCCAGCACGCCGAAGATCACCAGCAGCACGAACATGACGAGGTAGAGCTGCTGGGCCGCCGTGAACAGGGCGTTGTCCCGGTCGAGCCGCACGCCGAACAGCTCGGGCACCGCCGCCGGTCGCCCGACGCCCGGACCGCCGGTCAGCGACGTCCACTCCCGGAACACGTGCTCCCCCAGGAAGACCAGCCCCAGCGTCACTATCGCGAGGTAGAGACCGCGCAGCCGCACCGCCACCGGTGCCACCAGCACTCCGAAGAACGCGGCCACCAGACCCGAGGCCAGCAACCAGACCGGCAGCGACGTGATGCCGAACCCGATCACCCGCCCGGTCTCCGGGCCCGACAGCGCCGCACCCGTGTAGGCGCCGATCGCGAGGAAGAACGCGTGCCCCAGCGACACCTGGCCCGCGTACCCCGTGACGATGTTCAGCCCGATCGCGCCGATCGCCGCCACGAACCCCGTCGCGAGCAGTTGCAGCAGGTCGTCGGTGATGAGGAACGGGACCAGCAGGGCGAAGACGACCAGTCCGCCCGTCCACGCGCGCTTGGGCCGCGTGTTCAGGAACGCCATGTCCTGCGCGTAGGAGGTGTAGAGCTCCGGCCTGCCTTTGACGGTCCTGGGCCCCCTCACAGCCGTTCCACCTCTCGTTTGCCGAACAACCCGTACGGTCTGACCAGCAGGACGAGCAGCATCAGCGCGTACGGCGCGACCAGCCCGAAGTTCGGCCCGAGCCACGGCGCGAAATCGCCCTGGTAGGTGCCGAAGAGCGACTCGACGATCCCGACCGCGAGCCCGCCGGCCACCGCTCCGCCCAGAGATTCCAGGCCGCCGAGGATGATCGCGGGCAGCGCCTTGAGCGCCACGATCCAGAGCTGCTGGTCGACACCGGCGCCGGTCGCCACGAACACGCCCGCCAGCGCGGCGAGGCCGCCCGCGAGCGCCCACGACAGCGCGAACACCGACCCGACCGAGATCCCCTGTGCCAGCGCGACTTCCTGGTCGTGGGCGACCGCCCGCATCGCGAGCCCGATCCGCGAGTACCGGAAGAACACGAACAGCGCGGCCGTCACGACCGCGGTGGTCGCGATCATCACCAGGTACCGCTGCTGCACCTCGACCCCGAGGAAGGCGATCGTGTCCAGCCCCCACGGGTCGCCGACCTGCCGCACGTCGAGGCCGATGAACGCGTTGGTCACCACCCGCACCACGACGTCCACGCCGATGGTGATGATCGCGACGACGAACACCGGTTTGCCGACCATCGGCCGCAGCACCGTGCGCTCGACTCCCAGCGCCAGCACCGCGATCACCGCGGCGGCGACGAGCACCGCGCCGAAGAACGACACGGCGGGCGCGAGGTAGGAGACCAGCACCGCGCCCGCCAGCATGAACGCCGGCTGCGCGAAGCTGATCACCCGCGTCGACTTGTAGATGATCACGAAGCCGAGCGCGAGCAGCGCGTAGATCGACCCGGTGCCCAGACCCCGGACCAGCGACTGGAGGAACTCATCCACGCGGACCACCCCCGTACATGGAGTCCACGAGCTCCCCGAACATCTTGCCGAGCGCGGACCGCTTCACCTTCTGCGTCGCGGTGAGCTCGCCGTCGGTGTGGTCGAGCTCCTTGGGGAACATCCGGAACTTCTTGATCTGCTCCACCTGGGCGAACTTCGCGTTCACCTCGGTCACCAGGGTCTGCACCAGTTCCAGGACCTCCGCCTTCTCCGACAGGTCGCGGTAGGTGGTGTAGGTGATCCCGCGCTGCTGGGCCCAGTGCCCGACAGTCTCGTACTCGATGCCGATCAACGCCACCAGGTACGCCCGCTGGTCGCCGATCACCACGGCTTCCTTGATGTACGGGGAGGTCTTCAGCGCGTTCTCGAGCTCGGACGGCGCGATGTTCTTGCCGCCGGCGGTGATGATGATGTCCTTCATCCGGTCGGTGATCTTCACGTGCGTGCCGTCGACCCACTCGCCGACGTCGCCGGTGCGCAGCCAGCCGTCGGTGAGCACCCGCGCCGTGGCGTCGGGATCGCGCCAGTAGCCGGAGAACGTGCCGCCGTGCCGGGTGAGGATCTCGCCGGTCTCGTCGTCGATCCGCAGCTCGGTGCCGGGCTGCGGTTCGCCGACCGTGCCGACCTTGACCCGGCCCGGCCGGTTCCCCGTGGCCACGGCGGTGTTCTCGGTCATGCCGTAGACCTCGTGCATCGGCACCCCGATGCCCATGAAGAACTTCAGCACGTCCGGCGCGATGGGAGCGGCACCGGACGCGGCGTAGCGGACGTGCCGCATGCCGATCCTGGCCTTGAGCGCGCGGAAGCAGACCAGCCAGCCCAGCGCGTACAGCGCCCGGCTCCGCCCGGTGTGCTCGCCGCCGGTGCGCACGAGCGTCTCGCCGATCTTCTCCGCCTGCCGCAACCAGAACCGGGTGACCGTGCGCTTGAGCCACCCGGCGCCGGAGACGCTGATCATGACGCCCGCCAGCACCTTCTCCCAGATCCGGGGGACGCCGAACAGGATCGTGGGCTGCACGTCGCGCAGGTTCGCCTGCACGGTCTCGATCGACTCGGCGAAGTGCACCTGCACGCCGCTGGCCGCGCTGAACCACGTCGTGAAGATGCGCTCGGCGACGTGGCACAGCGGCAGGTAGGACAGCGTGACGTCGGCGGAGGACGGCGGTGGCGAAGTGAAACCGCCGCCCTCCACCAGCACGTGGACGGCGAACTCGACGTTCGCCACGGTGAGCATCGCCCCCTTGGGCGGCCCGGTGGTGCCGGAGGTGTAGATCAACGTCATGACGTCGCCGGGCGTCGTCTCCGCCATCCGCGCGGCCAGTTCGCCGCCGCACGTGTCGCGGTGGCGCGCGCCCAGCGCCAGGAAGTCGTCCCAGGACATCAGCTTCGGGTGGTCGTACCGCCCTTGGATGCCGCGGGGTTCGACGTGGACGATCCACTCCAGGTCGGGCGCGTCCTCCAGCACCGCGAGCGCCTTGTCCACCTGTTCCTGGTCCTCGGCGATCAGGATGCGCGCACCCGAGTGGGACAGCAGGTAGGCGACCTCCGACGGCGGGTTCGTCGGGTACAGCCCGACCGTGGTCCCGCGCGCCGCGACGATCCCGAGGTCGGCGTAGAGCCACTCGCGCCGGTTCTCCGAGTGGATCGCCACCCGGTCGCCGGGGTTCAGCCCCAGCGCGAGCAGCGCGTTGCCGACCAGCTCGACGTTCGACCAGTACGCCGCCCAGCCGACCTCCTGCCAGATGCCGAAGTCCTTGGCGCGCAACGCGACCTGGTCGGGCGTGGCGGCGGCTCTGTCCCGCACGCGGGTGACGACGGTGGTGGTCTCCGGTGGCGCTGTCACGAGGTCACGCTCCGGTGCTGCTCGCCGAGGTAGGCACGGATGACGTCCGGGTCCTGCTGGACCTCGGCCGGTGTGCCGGTGCGGACGGGGCGGCCGAAGTCCATGACCATCACGCGGTCCGCGAGGTCCATGACCAGGCCCATGTCGTGCTCCACCATGATCATCGGGATGTTCAGCTCCTCGCGGACGTCGAGGACGAACCGCGCCATGTCCTCGGTCTCCTCGACGTTCATGCCGGCGACCGGCTCGTCGAGCAGCAGCAGCTTCGGCTCCATCGCGAGCGCCCTGCCCAGCTCGACGCGCTTCTGCACGCCGTAGGGCAGCAGGCCGACGGGGAACCGGCGCCACTGCTCCAGTTCGAGGAAGTCGATGACCTCCTCCACCGCCGCCCGGTTCGCGAGCTCCTCGCGCCGGGCCCGGCCGAGCCAGAGGAACGCCGACAGCGCGCCGTGGCCCATGTGGTTGTGGCGGCCCAGCATCAGGTTGTCGACGACGGTGAGGTGGGAGAACAGCTCGATGTTCTGGAACGTGCGGGCCATGCCCCGCGCGGCGATCCGGTGCGGCCGCAGGCCGGCCAGGTCCTCGCCGCGGAACCGCACGGTGCCCTGCTGCGGCCGGTAGACGCCGCTCAGGACGTTGAAGACGGACGTCTTGCCCGCGCCGTTCGGGCCGATGACGGCGAACAGCTCGCCCGCCTCGACGCTGAACGACACCCCGTCGACGGCCACCACGCCGTCGAACGCGAGCCGGACGTCGGTGACCTCGAGAACGCTCAAGACAGCCACCGCTTCCTGCGCTTGTAGTGCTTGACCGCACGGAACGAGGAGGTGCCGAGACCGAGGTAGAACTCGCGGATGTCGTCGTCGGCGAGAAGTTCCCGCGCCGGCTTGTCCATGACGACCTTGCCGGTCTCGAGGACGTAGCCGTGGTCGGCGATGGACAGCGCCATGCCGGCGTTCTGCTCGACCAGCAGGACCGTGGTGCCCTGTTCGTTGATCTTCACGACGAGGTCGCGGATCTGCTGCACCAGCAACGGCGCGAGACCGAGGCTGGGTTCGTCGAGCAGCAGGTAGGAGGGTTCGGACATGAGCGCCCTGCCGATCGACAGCATCTGCTGCTCGCCGCCGGACAGGTAGCCGGCGCTCTGTCTTCGCCGTTCCAGCAGGCGCGGGAAGAGCTCGTAGCAGCGGTCGAGGTTGGCCCGCAGACCCTTCGGCCGGCAATGGCCGCCCACCTTCAGGTTCTCCTCGACGGTCAGCTCGGAGAGGATCCGGCGGCCCTCGAGCGCCTGTTTCACGCCCCGCTCGGCGATCCGCGCCGGTGGGAGGCGGTGGATCGGTTCACCGTCCAGGGTGATGGAGCCCCTGGTGACCTTGCCGTCGTGCACGTCGAGGAGCCCGCTGAAGGCCCTCATCAGGGTGGTCTTGCCGGCACCGTTGGCACCGAGCAGGGCGACGACCTTTCCCTTCGGGACCTGCAGGCTCACGCCCCTGAGCACCAGCATCACGTCGTCGTAGACCACCTCAAGGTTGTTCGCCTCGAGCACCAGCGCCTCCTCAGGCCAGCGACATACCGAGCAGTATGCCGCTCATGAGACGTGGATCACAGAGCGATTTGCGCACCGTGGGCGATTTCGTGATGCGCGGATGGCGAGTGGTACACCACTCTCCGTGACCGTCCTGAATGGACAGATGACGCAGGTGTAACAGCGCGTGACGCGGGTACTCCGTTTCCAACACCAAATTTGGAGGAGGTTTCGTGACCACCATTGAGAAGACGGTGGACGTCCAGGTGCCCGTGAGCACGGCGTACAACCAGTGGACCCAGTTCGAATCCTTCCCGGCGTTCATGGACGGCGTCGAGAAGATCGACCAGCTCACGCCGACGAGGACCCACTGGACCACGAAGATCGGCGGGGTCGTCCGCGAGTTCGACGCCGAGATCACCGAGCAGCACCCCGACGAGCGGGTCGCGTGGACCACGGTCGAAGGTCCGCCGCAGGGCGGCGTGGTCACCTTCCACCGCCTCGACAACGACACGACCAGGGTTCACCTCCAGATGGAGTACGAGCCCGAGACCCTCACCGAGAAGGCGGGTGCCGCGCTGGGCGTGGTCGGCCACCGGATCGAGGGCGATCTCAAGCGGTTCAAGGAGTTCATCGAGAACCGCGGCACCGAGACCGGCGCGTGGCGTGGCGACGTGACGCCGCCACCCCAGGTCTGATCGCGGTGCACGTTGACGCCGGACCAGCACGCGGCGTTCGAGCTCCTCTCGCGCACCGGCCGTGACACGCAGCACTACTACGTGCTGCGCGATCGGCTGGTGCGCGAGTACCTCCCTCTCGCCCGGCACATCGCCCGCCGCTTCAGCGAACGCGGCGAGCCCATGGAGGACATCGCGCAGGTGGCGGCGGTCGGACTGATCAACGCCATCGACCGGTTCGACGTGGGCCGGCAGACGGACTTCCTGTCCTATGCCGTGCCCACGATCACCGGCGAGGTGCGGCGCCACTTCCGGGACCAGTGCTGGGCCGTGCGCGTGCCCCGCAGGCTGAAGGAGCTGTGCGACTCGATCGACGGCGCCACCGCCGAGCTGTCGCACCGGACCGGGCGGTCCCCCACCCCCTCCGAGATCGCCCGGCACCTCGGGGTGTCGCTCACCGACGTCTACGAGGGACTGCGCGTCGAGAAGAACGTCTCCTTCGCACCGCTGGACGCCCTCGAGACGTCCACGGTCGACGACCCCGCGCTGGAGGGGGTCGAGATCCACGAGGCCCTGCAGCCGATGCTGCGGGGCCTTCCCCGGCGCGAGCGGACCATCGTGGTCCTGCGGTTCTTCGGCCGGCTGACCCAGACGGAGATCGCCCGGCGCGTCGGGATCTCCCAGATGCACGTGTCGCGGCTGCTCACCAAGTCGCTGGAGCAACTCCGCCACGACCTGCTGGCGGAGGAGTGACGTGGGCGAGCGGGAACGCCCGGCCCTGGTGATACTGAACGCATGACCCGGTTGCGGTGGCCCCAGAAGCTCGCGATCGTCCTCGGCGCGCTGCTCGTCGCCTGGGGGGTCGCCGGATTCCTCGCAACCGGGTTCTCCGGCTTCGCGGGCCAGGCCGGCACAGCGGTGCTCGGCCTGCGCGTGAACCCGTTGCAGAACACGTTGCACGTCGTGTTCGGCCTGGCGCTGCTGCTCGCGTTCCGGCGGCTGAAGGCGTTGAGCGGCACCGGTCTGCTGGTGGCGGTGGCGTGCCTCGTGACGTTCGGGTTCGGCATGGCCCGCTACGACGACCAGGTGGTCAACTTCCTGAACGTCAACCCGGGCAGCAACGCGCTGCACCTCGTCGCGGGGTTCGCGGCACTGGCGGCGGCCCAGGGCGCCGCCTGGTGCCGCCAGTGCGACCGCGCCGCGGTCGTCAAGTCCGCCTGAGGAACCTCAGCACCGCCCGCTCCGGGTCGCCGCCGCCGATGACCTCGCCCTTCTCGAAGGCGTCGACCAGCCGCGGGTCCACGTAGGACTTCCGCGCGACCGCCGGCGTGTTGCCCAGGTGCTCGGACACCTCCTTCATCACCGCGCTGACCGCCCGCTTCGACGGCTTGCCGCGCTCCCGCAGGGTGTGCGCGAACGCCTCGGCGGCACGGACCGTGGCGTGCCAGGTGCGCAGGTCCTTCACGCTGAACTGGTCGCCGACCAGCTCCCGGAACCGCTCGTTCACGTCGTCGGCGGTGATGTCGAAGACGCGGCAGTCCGGCGTGCGGTCCTTGAGCAACGACTTCACGGCCCGCGCGAGCTGCGGGTCGGTGAGCTCCTCGTCCACCTCGACGCCGTGCTTGGCCGGGAAGCGGAACCGGACCCTGTCACCGCGCACGCTGAGGTGCTCGCACAGCAGGGTCGCGACGCCGTGGCTGCCGTTGTCCTCGGTGTACTGCTCGTGGCCGACGCGGAAGACACCGAGGTCGAGCATGCGCAGCGCGATGGCGAGCAACCGCCGGCGGCCGCGCGTCCTCATGTCCGCGACGATCTGCTCGCGGAACTTGCCGAGCTTCGGCGCGAGCTTCAGGACGCGGTCGAACTTCTCCGCGTCCCGGTCCGTGCGCCACTTGTCGTGGTAGAGGTACTGACGTCGGCCCGCGTCGTCGTACCCGACGGCCTGGATGTGGCCGTTCGGGTGCGGCGAGATCCAGACCTCGCGCCACGCGGGTGGGATGACCAGTGCTTTCACCCTGGTGATGTCGTCCGCGGTGAGGGTCTGGCCCTGCGCGGTGAGGTAGCGGAAGCCCTTGCCCTGGCGGCGTCGGGTCCAGCCCGGTCCGGCCGGGTCGCTGCGGCGCAGTCTCATGTGGTCGCTCCGAGATTGATCAGCTTGGCGTCCGGGTACCCCCAAATCGATGAACGACTACACGGTCGGGGTCGAGCGGGAGTTCCTGCTGGTGGACCCCGGCACGAGACGCCCCGTGCCGCTCGCGGCGCAGGCGCGTTCCGTCGTCGACCCCGCCGGGTGCCGTCGCCAGGACACCGGGTGCGCGAGTCGGCGGCGGACGGTGTGGTCGCGCCGGCCGGTGAGCGGGCCGCCGCCGCACCGGCACTCCCCCGAGCATTACGACGGCACCGCTGATGCGTTCGTCCACTCGCAGGCGCTGATCGGCCGGGCGATGGCCTGCCGGGACGTGCGCCCGTCCGCGGAGCGCCCGATCGCCGCGGTCCGCGTCGCCGATCCGCACACCGGCGAGCTCTCCCGCACGTTCGGCCGGGCGGTGGTCCCCGTGGACCACACCGGGGCGGTTCTGCGCGAGCGCGGCACACTGTCTACTGTGGAGCGGCAGATCGACCGGTTGCGCCACAACGGCTGCGTTGCCGCCCGCCCGCGACGCCACCCGGACCCCCAGTCCCTTGTGGACGACCTGATCGCCCGAACGCGTGAGGAAACCTGATGCGCCTGCCCGCTCCCCGCGGCCACACGAGCTCCGCTCTGGTCGCAGCCCTGCGCGAGCCCCCGCTGCCGCACCCCGCCCTGCTCGTGGGCGGCGGCACCAGGGACGTCTGGGAGGACGACGACCTGCAGCTGTCGCTGTGGATCTGCTACGAGCTGCGGATGCGCGGTTTCGACGACGTGGCCGACGGCTGGCAGGGCCACCCGGCCCTGGCCCAGTTCCACGCGGCGATGGAAGCGCGCTGGGAGTCCGGCCTGCGTTCGATGACCGAGACGACCTCGCCCGCGGTGCTGTCCCCCGAGGGCACCGCCGAGCTGCGCCGCCACCACGCGTTCTGGCAGCCGCGCCGCGAGATGCGCTCGGCGCTGCGCGACATCCACGGCGACGCCTACGGCACCCGTTCCTCCGAGCGCACACATTCGGTGCTGTTCACGGTGACGCTGCGCGACCTCGACCCGGCCGTCGCCGTCGACGAGATGCCCGGCCCGACGCTGGCGCTCGCGAACGCGCTGTCGCTGTTCGGCTTCCACCGCCGCCTGGTCGGGGCCCTCGTCGGGTTCCTGACCGCCGTGGACACCATCGGCGGTGACCCGTTCGCGCAGCTGCTGCCCGTGCAGTGCCCGCCGGACGACGTCCGCCTCGGCTTCACCGTGTGCCACGAGCTGCACGCACGCCTGACCCAGCACGTCCACGCGTCCCTGCAGGCAGGCCGCACCTCGCTGAGGGGCCGTTGGCCGGCCTCGCACGGCCGTATTAACGTGGGGTGTTGACCTCTTGAAGGGAGAGAGCGTGCACGACCCCTCCGCTCTGGCGTCCGTCGTCGCCGACCGGCTCACGCCCGATGTCGTCGTGCTGCGCGTGTCCGGCGAGCTCGACACCACGAGCAGCAGTCAGCTGACCGGCCCCCTGGAGAGCCACCTGGTGGAGGCGAACCGCGCGGTCGTCGTCGACCTCGGCGGCGTTCGCTTCCTGGGCTCGGCGGGCCTCGAGGCCCTGGTCCTGGGCCAGCAGCGCGCGTCCCGCGTCGGCGTGGACTTCGTGGTGGTGGCGTCGGCCCGTGCGGCGCTGCGCCCGATCGAGGCGACCGGGCTCGACGCGGTGTTCACGATCATGGGTTCGGTGGACCAGGCCGCGGAGCGCTACGCGCGGTAGCGACCCGCCCGGCCAGGTCGGTGCCGTCCGCCCGGCGCCCGTCCTGGCCGGTACCCGGTGTCAGTCCTGGCCGATGTCCTCGTACCAGAGCTCCGGGCGCTCGGCGATGAACGTCGTCATCAGCTCGACCAGCGCCGGATCCTCGACCACGGTGATGCCGACGCCGTGCTCCGCCAGCCAGTCGTGGCCGCCGTGGAACGTCGTGGCCTCGCCGATCAGCACGTTCGAGATGCCGAACTGGCGCACCAGGCCGCTGCAGTACCAGCACGGCGACAGCGTCGTGACCATCGTCGTGCCGCGGTAGCCGCGCTGCCGTCCGGCGTTGCGGAAGGCCGAGGTCTCCGCGTGCATGGACGCGTCGCCGTCCTGCACGCGCCGGTTGCGGCCCCGGCCCAGCAGAGCGCCGTCGCCGTCGAAGAGGGCGGCACCGATCGGGATCCCGCCCTCGGCGAGCCCCGCCCGTGCCTCTTCGACGGCGACGGCGAGCATGTCCTCAGCAGAAGTCATGCGGAAAAGTTACTTCGTCTTGAACAACTTCACCGTCATCGACGTGCCGCTCTGGCGCAGGACCTTCAGGCCGACACCGGCCGCCGGCAGCTTCACGCCCGCTCCCGGCTGCTCCGCGAACCAGAACTGCCGGGTGTCGTCGAACGTCGGCTGGGCCGCCGCGCCGCGGACGTAGGACGCCTTGCCGTTGACGCGCAACGTGAAGGAGTCCGACTTCTGCAGCCCGAACGGCGCGTCGTAGCCGCTGACGGTCACCGACCAGCGCTGGCCCTCCAGGTTGTAGAGCGGCGCCGGGTTGGCGTCGATCGGCAGGATCAGGCCCTCGCCGGGGTGCTCGCTCGTGTTGTTGTCGAGGAAGCTCGTGTTCCACAGCGAGACGAGCAGGCCGTCCTGGTACGGGAAGTGCTCCACGAAGTCGGGCTTGTCCGGGAAGCTGTAGCGGTACGGGCCCGTCTGGTTGTACTTGCCGTACGACTCGTAGGTGCGGTTCGACGCGACGTAGAACTGGTCGAACGTCTTCGTCTCCTTGCCCGCGGTCGCGCGGAAGCCACGGGTGGCCCACGGACCGGTGGTCTCGGCGCCGTCCGTCAGCACCGGCACACCGTCGGCGGTCACGGTGATCTGGTCGGCGAAGAAGCCGTCCGGCACGTAGGCGCCGTCGGTCCGGTACGCCAGGCGCAGCTTCGTGCTCTTGCCCGCGTACGCGTCCAGGTCGACGCTCAGGTCGACCCACTGGCCGCCCGAGGACGAGCTGAGCGCCGGCGCGTCGGCCGAGTCGCGCTGGAACGGCTGCCCGTTCGCGACGCCGTCGAGCTGCGTCCAGCTGCCGTCGGAGTTGGCCGCCTCGACGTACAGGTAGTCGTAGTCGGCCTCGATGTCGTAGCGGGCCTTCATCGTGAGCGACGCCGACGTCCTGCCGCGCAGGTCGAGCGGCGCGGTCATGGAGTTGTCGAGGTCGTTGCCCTTCTCGCTCCACCACATCTTCGTCCCCGCGAACGGAGCGCCGTAGTCGAACGACTTGGAGACGTCGGGCAGCACCACGACGAGCCCCTGGGCCTTGGCCGAGTTGTACTCGTGCGGGCCGAGCTCGAAGACCTTCTCCTGACCGGCGACGCCGATCTCGTAGTCGAGCCAGCCGAGCTGCAGCTTGTCCCACGCGGAGAACTCGTTGGCGCGCTCGCCGGGAGCCTCGCCCGGCGCGTTCACCCGGTTCTGCGCCATGATCGACCACCAGTTGACGCCGTTCGTGCCGCCGTTGGTGTCGTAGTGGTCGGGCAGGCCGAGGTCGTGCCCGAACTCGTGCGCGAAGACGCTGACGCCGCCGTTCTCGGGCTGCACGGTGTAGTCGCCGACCCAGATGCCGGTGTCACCGATCTGCGCGCCGCCGAGCTTGTTGGTGCCGGGACCGGTCGAGTAGTTCTTGAACGCGTAGCCGCGGTGGCTCCACAGCGCGTCCTCGCCCTGCACCGGGTCCCCGTCGGCCTGGTCGCCGCCGGCGTGCACGATCTGGAAGTGGTCGACGTAGCCGTCGGGCTCGTTGAAGTCGCCGTCGGCGTCGTGGTCGTAGCGGTCCCACTGGTCGTACTCGGCCAGTGAGGCCTTGATCTGCGCGGTGGTCCTGCCGGCGGCCTGCTGGTCCGCGACCCACTGCGTGACGGCGTCCTTGATCAGCTCACGCGAGTTGGTGCAGATGTTGTCGTTGCACGGGTAGCCGTTGCTGCGGCCGTAGCGCGCCTCGTTGTACTTGACCTTCACCCAGTCCGTGACCGTGCCGGCGACGGTGTAGCGGCCGCTCGACTGCCTGTCGTAGAAGTTCGCGACGGAGTTGGCGTCCTTCTCGCGGGAGAAGTACAGGTCCTGGAAGTACTGGCGGCTGAAGTCCGGGTGCCAGATCGTGGTGTTGTCCTTCGCCCGGTCGGGCTCGGGGATCTGGTTGTGCACCGGCCCGTCGAACCGCTGCGGCCCCGGCGTGCCCGGGCTCGTGTCGCGGTCCGGGTAGTCGGGGTGCCGCTCGTCGCCGAACTCCGCGAGGACCACGAAGATCTTGTCGGTCTTCTCCCGCTTCAGCTCGACGTACTGGTCCCTGCTCTGCTTCCTGCCGACCTTCGCGACGGTGCTGCTGCCGCGCTTCTCGGTCTTCCTGGCACCGGTCAGCACGTCGGCCAGCGCCTGCTGCCGGAGCGCGCGGCGCTTGACCTCCAGCTCGTGCGGCTGCTCGTCGGACTGCCGCGCCTGCTGCTCCTCGGGCTGCGCGGGCGGTGTCGCGGTGGCCGGTGTGGCCAGGCCGGTGGTGATGAGCGCCAATGCCGCCGCTCCCGCCAGAACTCTTCGCACTGTCGTCCCCTCTCGGAAATACCGGGGGGAGGCTACGGAGCCGGGTTGCGGCTCGACACGTCCGAAAGTCTGGTCTCGGGCCGGGTTCCGGCGTGGCCGGTTTGCCTTGGGCCGTACGGGTTCCGGCGTGGTCGTGCGCCTCAGCCGAAGTGCGGGTGGCGTTCGCGTCGCGGCCGCTCACTTCGGCGGCAGCGCCTCCACGAACTCCCGGCACCGCGCGATCCAGTCCGCCAGCGCCTCGTCCTCCGACACCGCCGCGCCGTCCACCACCACCCAGCCCCTCATCGGGCGGCCCGTGAAGTCGAAGACGCGGGTGCCCGGCTGCGCCAGCGCGTCGGACTGGGCCTCCGGGCCCACCCGTGCCAGCAGGTCCGGGCCCAGGACGCCCGCCAGCATGTTCCCGTTCCACAGGAACACCAGGCTGCCGAACATCTTCCTCGTGCCGATGCCGGGGAGCGGGGTCAGCGCGTCGCCCAGGCGGTGGGCCAGGCCCTCGTCGTACGCCACGGGCTGAATCATGTCTCAGCGAGTTGCCAGGCGCCTCTCAGGTTCGTGTGGCTTGATGGACATACGGGACATAAGGAGGCCATCGTGTTCGGGGTAGTCGGCTGGGTGCTCGGTTGGCTCTTGACGCTGTTCATCATCGTGATGATCGGCCGGATGATCGTGGACTGGGCCGTTACCTTCCAGGCGCGCGGTGCCTGGGTGTGGAAGGTGCAGCGGGTCACGCACGGTGTCACCGAGCCGGTGTTGTCGCCGGTGCGCAGGCTGTTGCCGCCGGTGCGGTTCGGCGGGTTCGGGTTGGACCTCGCGTTCACGGTCGTGTTCATCGCGGCGTTGGTCCTGCGGTCGATCGTGTGGTGAGGACGCCCGGGTTGAGCACGTTCCGGGGGTCCAGCGCGGCCTTGGCCCCGGTCAGGGCCGCAGCGAAGACGTCAGGACGCTGACGGGCGTACCAGGGCAGGTGGTCGCGGCCGACCGCGTGGTGGTGGGTGATGGTGCCGCCCGCGGTGATCAGGGCTTCCGAGACGGCGGCCTTGATCTCGTCCCACTGCGAGGTGAGGCTGCCCCAGCGGCCGGGCGCGCAGACGCCGTAGTACGGCGCGGGGCCGTCCGGGTAGACGTGGGTGAAGCGGCACGTGACGATGCCGGTGCCGCACACCTCGCGCAGGGCCGGGAAGCTGTCCCAGGTGCAGGCCGTCTCGAACGTCTCGGTGATCATCGCGTGCTGCGCCATCGCGTCGCGCTGGTAGGGCATGCGCAGGAACGAGCGGCGCCAGCGGGCCGCGGCGCCCTCCACGACCTCGCCGTCCGCGCAGAGTTGCAGGGCGCGGGCCAGCAGCGCGTCGACCGGGTGGTCGGCCGACTCGAAGGCCAGCACCAGCACCGACTGCGGCGAGCCCGCGTTGAGCAACGCCTCCGCCGGGTCGAGCAGGCGGCAGTTCGCCGGGTGCAGGCCCGACTGCGCGATCAGGCGCGTCGCCTCGACGGCCCGGTCCCACGACGCGAACCGCACCGACGCGCCCGCGCGGTGGACCGGCGGTGACTGCAGGCGCATCCACGCCTCCGTGATCACGCCCAGGGTTCCCTCCGAGCCCAGGAAGAGGCGGTCCGGGGACGGGCCCGCGCCCGAGCCGGGCAGGCGGCGCGACTCGGAGATGCCCGCGGGGGTGACCACGCGCAGCGACTCGGTCAGGTCGTCGACATGGGTGTGGAGCGTGGCGTAGTGGCCGCCCGCGCGGGTCGCGAGCCAGCCGCCCAGCGTCGAGAACTCGAACGACTGCGGGAAGTGCCGCAGGGTCAGCGAGTGCTCCTTCAGCTGCGCCTCGAGCGACGGGCCGAGCACGCCGGCCTGGATGCGCGCCGCCCGGCTCGTCGGGTCCACCTCGAGCACCTGGTCCAGCCGCGTCAGGTCCAGCGTCACCACGCGGTCGAGGTCGCGCGGCTCGACCCCGCCGACGACAGAGGTGCCGCCACCGAACGGGATCACGGCGACGTCGTTCGACGAGCACCAGTCGAGCACGTCGACCACGTCCTGCTCGGTGCGCGGGCGGGCGACGGCGTCGGGCAGCGGGCCGACGTCGCCCGCGAGGTTGCGGGTGACGTCGCGGTAGGCCTGGCCGCGGGCGTGCGCGAGGCGGTCGACGGGATCGGCCGACCACAGGTCACCCGGCGGCACGACCCGGGACGCCGGGAGGTCGAGCGACGACGGGTCCGGCGGTTCGTGCAACGTCAGGTCCGCGTCCGGCAGCACGGCGCGGACCCGGTCGACCAGCGCACGGCGTTCCTCCGGGGTGACGGCGTCCTCGACGGTGCCCCAGCCCCACCACGACCTCGTTGTCATGGCGAGCAACCTATTCGAGACGAGATCGTTCCGTGAGAGCTAACCGGCCCCGAAGCACACGAACCCGACCGCGGCGGCGTAGGCGGCGTCGTCGGCCGACCGCTGCACCGACGCCAGCGCCTCGGCCGGGGCCTTCCCCGCCGCGAGCTCCCGGTGCAGCTGCACCATCACCGGCGCCGTCCCGTCGGTCGGCACCGGCACGACGGGCGCGATCAACGTCCGGGTGCCCAGGCCCAGCAGCGCGGCGGTGAACCCCATCAGCTCGTCGCCCGGCCGGACCGCGGACTGCCCGGTGTCGCAGGCCGACAGCACCACCCGCGTCGGCGGGCGGCGCAGGCGTTCGATGTCGTAGACCGTCAGCGGGCCGTCGGCCAGTTCCAGGGCCGAGAACAGCGGGTTGTCGACGCGGAACGAGCCGTGCGCGGCGATGTGGGCCAGCGCCGCACCGTCCATCGCGGACGCCACGGCGCTCACCGTCGCCTCCGCGTCGACGAGGACCCTGCCCGGCACGTGCGCGCTGACGGCCTTGATCTCGGCGGGCGCCGCGGCCATCCGCGGACCGGCCGCCAGCACCGCCTCCCCGGACGCGTCGGCCACCGAGCACGCGCGCAGCCACACCGAGGCCGACGGCGCCACCGTCACCTGGCGGTTGAACACTCCCCACGGCAGGCCGTTGAGCGCACCGGCCGGCACCACGACCAGCGGGCGGCCGTCGATCCGCGCCGCCAGCGGGTCGAGCAGGCGCCGGGCCAGCAGCGCCGCCGCGTGCGTGGCGGACGACCGGGCCACGGCGAGGTTCGGCAGCTGGGGCGGCAGGGTCACGAGCCGGTGCAGGGCGAAGCGCAGCAACCGGATCTCGCGGACCACGCCCTCCACCGGGCCCAGCGGGTGCAGCGACGCACGGCCGCCGGCCAGCACCACGGCCATCAGCGCGCCGTCGTACTCCACGAACTCGATCAGGGCCGACGACCCCAGCGCGGCGCCCAGCGCCGGCACCGCGGGCGGCTTGAAGACCGACACCTCGCCCGACACCTGCCGGGTCAGGTCGCGCACGCGCTGCTCCGCGCGCACCAGCTGGACCCGCAGCGCCCCGGCGGGTTTCCCGGCCAGCACGGCGGACTCGACGTCGGCGGACACCGCGCGCAACGACGCCAGCGCGTCCTCCAGCCGGGGGTCGTCCGGCGGCGACACGGACTTCATCCGCAACGCGCCGGCCCGCCAGCTCTCGGTCCACGACAGCACCCGCGCCGCGTTGCCCGAGGCGACGGCCAGCCGCAGTCCCTCCAGTGCCAGCGCCTGGCCCTGCACCCCGGCCGACGCCCGCAGCTCGGCGGCGCCCAGCGACACCCGGTACTCGTCCAGCAGCCCGATCCCCCGCCGCAGCGCGGACGACGTGCCGCGGACGTCACCGGAAAGCTTGCGCCGCAACGCCTCCGCGTACCAGCCGCGCACGCGCAACCCGGCGGGACCGCGCAGCCGGGCGGACGCGGCGAGCGACAGCTCCGCCACGGCACGGGCGCGGTGCCCGAGGTCGGCGGCGACCAGACCGGCGTCGATCCGCGCCTCCAGGGCGGGCAGCCGCCAGTCCATCGCGTCGAGCTCCGCGGCCACCTTCGACAACGCGAGCCGCAGCGGCCGCGACCGGTCCCCGCGCAGCACGGCGGCGTGCAGCTCCAGGTACCGCGCGCCCGCCGCCCACAGCAGCCGCTGCTCGCGGCGGAACCGGCGGCGGGCCTCGGCGGCGAAGCCGTTCGCCGCGTCCGGGTCGTCGTCCAGCAGGGCGATCCGCGCGCGGAAGTACAGCGCCTCCGACACGCCCAGCGGGTTCTTCAGCGCCTTGAGCTCGACGATCGCCCGGTCGGCGGCGGCGCGCGCCTCGTCCAGCAGCGGCACGGAGACGAGCAGCTCCAGGCGGTTCACCAGCAGCACCGGGCGCATCACGTCGAGGCGGCGGTACACCTCCTCCGCCTTGTCGAAGAGCGTCAGGGCGGCGGGCACGTCACCGCCGCGGGTCGCCATGATGCCGGCGTTCCAGTGCACGTCGGCGACGCCGAGCTCCTGCCCCAGCTCCCCCAGCAGCGCGGCCGCCAGGGCGAAGTCCGCCGACGCCTCCCGCGTGTTGCCCACGTACGCGCTCGCGAGGCCGCGGTTGTTCAACGCCCGTGCCTCCACGAGCTTGTCACCGACACGCCGGGCACCGGCGATGGCGGCGGTGTAGTCGCGCTGGGCGTCGTCGTGCCGCGTCAGGTAGTGGAAGACGACGCCGCGCTGCATCAACGCGGCCACCGCGTCGGCGCCGGTGAGTTCCGGCATCGCGTCGTCGAGCGCCTTCAACGCCTGCTTGTGCTTGCCGGTGTAGACGAGCACCCACGCCAGGCTCATCCGCGCCAGCGCGGACAGCCGGGGCAGCGCGGCGTCGACCGCGATCCTGATCGAGCGGCGCAGGTGCCGCGCCGCACCGGGGAAGTCGTGCATCTCGCGCAGCGCGAGACCGATCGCGCGCTCGGCGATCGACCATTCCGCACGATCTTCCGTCGCGCGCAGGACCGCACGGGCCATCTCGACGGCCGCGCGCGGGTTGCGCTGCCTGGCCTCCAGCGCGTCCTCCGCGGAAAAATCGGTCACGGCATCACTTTATCGGCTGTGGTAGCTTGATCAAGCTCGGTCGGGGTGCCCGTCAACGCTGCTTTAGTGAGGCCGTGGTGTCGAAAACGCCAGAAAGCGCGGAGCTTTACCAAAGAGCTTTCCTGCAGCTCATCGCCGAGGACAAGACCATCAGCTTCCACGCCGAACGCGGGCGTGAATTCCTTTATCGACCCGGCCAGCTGCTCGTCGGGTCCGAGGATCAACAACGGGTCGTCGAAAAGCTCCGGGAAAACGACATCGTCTCCCGGCCCGGCGAACCATTCGCCGGAATGGCCCGTTTGACGTTGCCGAACAACGCGGAGGACATTCCGCGGATCGTCCGGTTGTTGCGCGACCAGCGCACCTGGCCGAACCAGCGCGTGCCGCTCGTGCAGCCGCACCACGTGGTCGTCGGCCACGGCGGCCTCATCATGGGCAACCCCGGCGACCGGCCCTACCCGAGCGACCCGCTGGACGCGCCGAAGTACGACGCGCGCCTGAAGGAGGTCCGCGTCGGCGTCATCGACACCGGCATCTCCGCCGGTGCCTCCAGCGAGCACTCCGACTGGTTCGGCGGCCGCTACGCCGAGGAGGGCGACGACGTCGACCCCGCCTACAGCAGCGGTGACGTCTTCGCGCTGCAGGGCGGGCACGGCACGTTCGTCGCGGGCGTGATCCAGAACGCGGCGCCCGGCGTCACGTTCGACCCGGAGGTCGGCCTCGACCACAACGGCTTCGGCGACGAGGAGAGGATCTGCCGCAAGATCACCGAGCTGGGCCGCAAGAAGATCAGCGTGCTCAACCTGTCCCTCGGCTGCTTCACCGAGGACGACGTGGCCTCCGAACCGCTGCGGCGCACGATCGCCGCGCTGCCGGACGAAGTCGTGGTGGTCGCGTCGGCGGGCAACCAGGGCACGCAGCGGCCGAGCTGGCCCGCCGCGCTCGACGACGTCACCGCCGTCGCCGCCGCGGAGCAGAAGCCGGACGGCTCGGTCGTCCCCGCCTCCTACTCGAACTGGGGCCACTGGGTCGACGCGTGCGCGGTCGGCAACCGCGCCTCGACCTACCTCAAGGGCGAGTGGAAGCTGCCTGGCGAGTCCGCCACCCCGTTCGCGCTGTGGGCCTACTGGTACGGCACGTCGTTCGCGGCGCCGCTCGTCACCGGACGGATCGCGGCCACGATGGTCTCGGACGGCATCACCGCAGCTCAGGCCCGTGACAAACTCCTGAGTGGCCCGGACTTCCATCCCGGCTACGGTGTTTTCGTCAAATAGTTGTATCTGGCGGGCCACCTCCGCCTCCGCCAGGTGTGACCGCAAGGAGTCGACGTGACCTCTGCATCCCCGATCGCCGCGCTCGTGAGCGCGGCGGCCGAGGGCGACCAGTCGGCGTGGAACGAGATCGTGGACCGTTACACGCCCCTGGTGGTGTCGGTGATCTACAAGCACCGGCTGCGGCCCGCGGATGCGGCCGACGTGAACCAGACGCTGTGGCTTCGGCTCGTGGAGCAGATCGGACGGCTGCGCGAGCCGGAGGCGCTGCCCGGCTGGATCGCGACGACCACCCGCAACGAGTGCCTGCGCGTGCTGCGCGTGCAGCAGCGCACGCACCTCTACGACCCGTTGACCTCTTCGGACGCGTTGGAACCGGAGCCGGTGGACGCGGACGTGGAGGCGGAGCTGCTGGCGGTGGAGCGCCGGCAGGCGCTGCGGGACGGGTTCGCCGAGCTCACGGAGCAGTGCAAGCGGTTGCTGACGAAGCTGATGACCGATCCGCCGCCGAGCTACCAGGTCGTGAGCGAAGAGCTCGCGATGCCGGTCGGCAGCATCGGGCCGACGCGCATCCGCTGCCTGGAGAAGCTCCGCAAGACCGCCGCGGTCTCGACGTTCCTGGGATCGCCCGCCAAGAGAGGAGGTGTGCTGGGTGCGGCACGACTGGGACAGTGACGAAGTACTGCTCGACGCCTTGCGCGACGCGGTGAGCACTCCCTCCGAGGACGTTCCACCGGAGTTCGTCGAGGCCGCCAAGGCCGCGTTCACCTGGCGCACCGTCGACGAGGAGCTGCTGCTGATCACGTCGTACGACTCGGTGCTGGACGACACGCTGTTCGCCCGTGCGCGGTCCACGGCCACGGCGCGGCAGCTCGTGTTCGACGCCGGGGACGTGATGCTGCAGGTCGAGGTGTCGGCGGCGGGCGTGACCGGTCAGCTGCTGCCGGCCGCCGGGTCCGTCACGCTGGTGACGCCGAACGGCGACCACGAGACGTCGGCGGTCGACGAACTGGGGACGTTCGTGATGGGTCCCGCGCCGCACGGTCCGGTGAAGTTCCGGTTCGCGCACGGGTGCACCGATTGGTTCATCCTCTGACTCACCATTGGTGACGCCACCATTCCCTCGTTCTGCCTACAGCCTCCGCCACGGGGTGGGCACGCTCGGGAATGCGCGTCGCGAGAGGTGTGCCGCTGTGGTCGGTCGAGTCAGCTGGGTTCCGGAAAGCGTCAACGTCCCGAGTTCCGCCCGGATCTAACGACTACCTGCTGGGCGGCGGGCACAACTTCTCGGCCGACCGCCGAAGCATTGGTCACAGTGCTGCCGGTGCGGGACATGGCCCGCCGCAACCGCGCTCATCTGCGCCGGGTGGTCCGGGAACTGGCCGGTCTCGGCATTCGCCAGTTCCTCGACCTCGGTTCGGGAATCCCACCGTCGGCAACGTGCACGAGGTGGCGCACGCCGAGCTGTGCCGGCGGACGAGCCCGACGTGACGGTGTTGCCCGCGGCCATGGCGGCGGGCAGGGAGGTCGTGGAGCCCGGCGTCGTGTTCACGCCGCAGTGGCGGCCGGAGACGCCCGGGGGCGTGGGCGCCGCCCCGTCGAAGGCCAACCTCTACGCCGAGATGCTGGCGGAGGCCTGCGCGCATGACCGAGTCCTCAGTGGACAGCGACCATCGCCAGTGGGAGCTCACGCGCGACAACGGCGACACGGTGTGGGCTAACGTGGTGCTGTCCGTCCTGCACGGCTCGGACGGGCTGCCGAACCGCGCCTCGTTCACCGAAGAGCTCGAGTCGGCGCTCGCGACCGGTGACCCGCACACGCTGGCCCACCTCGACGTCGGCAGCCTCACGATCGTCGACGGCGGGCTCGGGTACGCGGCGGGCGACGCCGTGCTGGCCGAGGTCGCCCGGCGGCTGCGGGTGCTGCTGCACGGGTTCGCCAACCTGTCCACTGTGGACCGCGGTCCGCTGCGGGGTGTCCTGCTGGCGCCCCAGCGCCGGCGAGGCTGGCACGCCGCGGAATGGCTCTCGTGGTGCCTCTGCTGCTGTCGGCGGGCCTGCACATCATCGGCGGCCCCGGCGACCGGACGCTCGGCGTGAACCTCGTGGCGGCCCGCTGAGCGGTCGCGGCCGTCAGGGTCGGCCACGACCGCTCAGGAGCGGACTAGGCCGCGTCCACCGCGGTGGACAGGTCGGCCTTCGCGGTGCCGGCGAAGTTCCGCTCGACCCGCGACTTCTCCGAGGCGTTCGGGTTGACGTTGGTGCACGAGACACCGCCGGTCGACCCGGACATCAGGCTGGAGCACGGACCGGGCTTCACGTCCGGCAGACCCAGGATGTGCCCGATCTCGTGGGCCGCGATCCGGACCTTGTTGTAGCCCTGGTCGACGGCCTGCTTGCCGATCCAGATCTTGCCGTTGCCGAGCGTCGTCGGTTGCGCCCGCGGCCAGCCGGGGTCGGACACGATGGTGATGTTCGCGCGGCCCGTGGTCTTCACCAGCCGCACGTTCTGCACGTTGGTGTTCCACACCTGGGCACCGGCGTCGATCTCGGCCGCGTAGGCCGCGGCGCCCGTCGAGTTGTAGGTCAGGGTGGTGGCCGCCTGTGCGGTGCCGACGATGCCGAGTGACAGGGCGGCGGCGCTGGACAGCACAGCGATGGTTTTGCGCAGGAACACAGGGATCTCCTCGCAATGCAGGGTGATAGCTCCCCGACTGTAGCGCGGAGGCGTTGGGGCACAAGAAGAGTCAAGTGTGAAGCCGCGCTGGCACGGTCCAGTGCGTTCGTAGGTGAGCGCCGCGCCACGGCGGCGGGCCAGGCCCGTGGGGAGCGCAAACGCCCCCTACCAACGGTGTTCGCGCGCCCGCCGGCCGTCCGCGGGAGGTGGTCATAAAAGTCGACGCCCTCCGGACCTGATGGTCCGGAG
>NZ_JBHXCW010000022.1:0-59006 GCF_042725365.1 Lentzea sp. NPDC060358
CCGTCAGGTCACGCGGTGGGGACGTAGCGCTTCAACTCGACGATGGCGGTCTTCTCATTGATCGCCTGACCGGGGTAGTTCGGGTCCTGCGCGGTGGACCGCGTGAGAACCTCGGCCTTGCCGCGCTGGAACGGCGTCGTGCCGGTCGGGTCGGCTGCCGCGGTCCAGGCCGCCGGGGTGCCGGCCGTGCAGTCGACGCTGGTCGAGAAGGTGCCTCGGATGATCACGTTGTTCTTGACCTGCGTGACGGTGCCGGACATCTGCACGGCGGCGTTGGTGGTGCACGAGATCGTGCCGTTCACCAGGGCCTTGCCGTTGACCGTGTTCGCCTTGCCCTCCTCGGCGATGGTGGTCTCCAGCTTCAGCTCGGGCGGGGGCGGCTGGTTGTTGATGAAGATGGTGCCGCGCGCGGCCGCGGCGCCGCCCTCGCAGTGCTGCACGAAGCTCGCGTCCAGCTTCTGGAGGTAGCCCTGCGGGCCCCAGGAGATCTCCCTGATGGTGAACTCGCCGGTCAGCTGGTTGCAGCCCCGGCCGTTGCCGCTCAGGTCCAGACCCGGCCCGGTGCCCTGGAACGGGTAGCGGTGGGCGTTCTCGTAGGTCTTCGCGGAGAGGACGTCGTTCTGGGGCGCGGCCAGCTCGACGGACCACCAGTCGCCGTTGGCGCCCTCGATGCCCACCGACAGGAACGTGCGGTTGGCGCTGGCCTGGACGGTGAGGTCGTCGCCCGCCGCCTCGGAGTACTTGTAGGACCCGCCCCCGGTGATCCAGTCCCCCGGGTCGCCCGAGAACTCGACCGCGCCGTCGGTGACCGGCTGCGCCGACGCGGTGCCGGCGGCGGTGACCGCCAGCGCGATGGCCAGCACGGGCGCGAAAAGGGCGCGCAGGACCACACTTCTTCGCTTCATGAATCCCCCTGTCAGCGGCACGTGATCGTGCCGGGACCGTTCGTACCGCACGGCGCGGGACTCGCCTAGCCGCCAAAGGGTTCGTCCGGACCGGTTGGCGCGCGGCGCGGAGTCCGGGCAGTTCACGACGGTGTCCGGTCGTGCGGTGAGCGGGCCGGGAGGGCCGCAGTTGCACACCTGCGGCCCGCTCTCGGCATCAGTCCACTGTGGACGACAGGGGCGTCATCGCCCGCAGACGTGCGTGGAGCTGCTCGGCCTCGGGCACCTCGATGTCGGTGTAGATCGCGGCCGCCTCGCGCCACAGGGCGGCGGCCGCGGCCGGGTCGCCCGCCGTGCACCTCAGGTGTCCCAGGCCGGCGAGGGCACGGGCCTGTTCGTAGCGGTCACCGATGGCGGTGGCCAGGTCCAGTGCCTCGCCGTGGTGTCGTTCCGCCTGGTCGAAGCGGCGCATGGCCGCGGCCGCGGCGGCGGTGCCGTTGAGGGCCTGGGCCTCCTGGAACCGTTCGCCGAGGCGTCTGTTCAGGGCCAGGGACTGGCGGAACGAGTGCAGGGCCTGGGCGGGCAGGCCCATCCGCAGGTGCAGGTCGCCCTGGAACGTGAGCACCGCGGCCTCGCTGGCCAGGTCGCCGGAGGCGTGGTGCACGGCGAGGGCCCGCTCGGCGTGGCGGGCCGCCACCCAGTGGTTGCCCAGCCTGGTGTGCAGGACGGTCAGGTTGCCGGAGACGAACCCCTCGCCCTGCTGGTCGCCCAGCGCCCGGCACAGGTGGGCGGACCGGTGCAGTGCGCGCGCCGAGTCGCGGTAGCGTCCCAGCAGGGCGTAGGCCAGGCCCAGGTTGCTCTGCTCCACGCTTTCCATCGTCCGGTCGCCGCGCCGCTCGGCCAGGTCCAGGGCGCGCTCGTGGTAGTCGACCGCGTCCCGGTAGCGGCCCAGGCGCAGGTGCACGAACGCGAGGTTGGCCAGCACCATGGCCTCGCCGGCCTCGTCCCCGGTCTCGCGGGCGATGCGCAGGGACAGCGCGTAGTTCTCCCCCGCCTCGGCGTGCCGGCCGAGTCTGCTGTGCGCGCCGGCCAGGTTGTTCACGGTTCGCGCCTCACCGGCGCGGTCGCCGGTCTGCCTGCGCAGCACCAGCGCGGCCTCGAAGTGCTCGATGGCCTCGGCGTAGCGGCCCAGGTGGTGGTGCACGGCGCCGAGGTTGTTCAGCGCGGCGCCGAGGTGGGCGGGGTCGTCAAGGACGCGGGCCGCGTGCAACGCGTGCTGGTGGGCGGTGAGAGCTTCGGCGAGGTGACGTCCCTGGTCCAGGTAGGAGCGCAGGGCCTGGGACAGCACGCAGGCGTGCGCGGGCCAGCCGTGCGTCGCGCAGTGCACGAGGACGGCGATCAGGTTCGCCCGTTCGGTGTTGAGCCACTGCGCGGCGAGGACCTGGTCGTGCAGCGGCGGGGTCGGGACCGCGGGCGGACCGGGTGGGCGGCAGGCCAGGGTCGTGTCGGCGGTGGTCGCGGCATGGACGTAGTAGTCGAAGAGACCGGTCAGCGAGGTCCGCACGGCGTCGTCGGCCGGCAGCCGCCTGCCGTACGCGCGGAGCAGGTCGTGGATGCGGTACCGGCCCCCGCCGTCGCGCTGCACGAGGTGGGCGCGGCAGAGCACGCCGATCAGCCGGCCCGCCTCGGCGGGGGTGGTGCCCACCGCGGCGGCGGTCGCGTGCTCGTCGAAGGTGGCGCCCGGATGCCAGGTGAGCAGGGCGAAGGCCCGTGCGGCCGCGGGCGGCAGCACGCGGTAGGACCAGTCGAAGACCGCGACCACGGCGGTGCCGGGGTCACCGCCCGCGTCCAGCTCGTCGAGGTCGCGACGGCCGTCGGCGAGCTCGGCCGGCGAGGTGCCGGACTGCGCGGCGAGCTCGGCGACGATGCGCAGCGCCAGCGGGAGCCCGGCGCACCGCCGCACGAGCGCGGCGACGCCCTCCCGGTCGCCGATCAACCGGACGAGCAGGGCTCGTGCCTGCTCGGGCGGCAGAGGGTCCAGCCGCACGCGGTGCGCGCCGTCCCGCGCGACCAGGCCGGCCAGGTCGTCGCGGCTCGTCACCACGACGAGGCAGCCCGCGGTGCCCGGCAGCAGCGGCCGCACCTGGTCGGAGGCGCGCGCGTTGTCCAGCACCACCAGCATCCGGCGGTCCGCGAGCAACGTTCGGTACCGGCCGGACAGCTCCGCGATCTCGTACCCGGTGCCGGCGGCGGGTTCGCCGAGGACCCGCAGGAACCCGGCGAGCACCTGCTCCGGCGGCACCGGCGCGTCCGGGCCGTAGCCGCGCAGGTCGACGTACAGGCAGCCGTCGGGGAACCGGCCGCGCGCGCCGTGCGCCCAGTGCACCGCCAGCGCGGTCTTGCCGACGCCCGCCGTCCCGACGACCGCGGCGACCGCGCCGGTGAAGTGGTCCAGCCCGCGCAGCTCGTCGTGCCTGCCGACGAACGGGTCGGCGCCGGGCGGCAGCTGCCACGGCACGGGCGCGGCCCGCGGCAGCACGGCGGCGGGCCGCGCGGGTCCGGCCAGGCGGGGGTCGTCGCGCAGGATCCGCTGGTACAGCTGCTTGATCTCGGGACTCGGGTCGGCGCCCAGCTCCGCGTCGAGCACCCGCCGCAACCGGTCGTACGCCCGCATCGCCTCCCCCGGCCGGCCGCTGCGGTACAGGGCGAGCATCAGCTGGCCCCACAACCGTTCCCGCAGCTCGTACCGGCCGGTGAGCTCGCGCAGCTCGGCGGCGAGCCCGGCGTGCCGGCCGAGTTCGAGGCGGGCCTGCACGCAGTCCTCGATGGCGTCGACGCGGCGGTCCTCCAGCATCCGGACGGTGGGCTGGACCGCGTCGGGCACCGGCACGCCGTCGAGCACCTGGCCGCGCCACAGCTCGCCCGCACAGGTCAGCCGGTCGACGGCCTGCTCGTAGTCACCGCGGGCGAGGCAGTCGCGGCCCGCCTCCGCGAGGGCGGTGAAGGCGAGCACGTCCAGGTCGTCCGGTTCGGCGGCGAGCAGGTAGCCGCCGTTGGCCGTCTCGATCCGCGTGCCGTCGCGGCCACCGGACCGCAGCAGCCGGCGCAGGTCGCTGACGTACGACCGGAGGTTGATCCGCGCGGAACGCGGCGGGCAGCCGCCCCACAGGGCGTCGACGATCCGGTCGGCCGGGACGAACGTGTTGGCGTGCAACGCGAGCGTGCCGAGCAGCACCCTGGCCATCCGGCGCGCCGGCAGCGCCGGACCGTGGTCCGTGGCGATCTCGACCGGTCCGAGGATGCGAAGCCTCACCTGCACTCTCCACCGTCGGCGGGACGTGTCGACCGGTCGAGCCTACGGTCGGGAACGCGGGTCGTACGCACCCAATCGGAGTGAAGCACCCGTGCCGTACACGAGGCCGTGTACGGCGTTGTGTACGCGAACGGCCGATCGTGGCGGGAATGGGAGCCGTCGGTGTGCAGTCGTCCCGGATGATCGGGCGCGACGAGGAGTTGCGGGTGCTCGGGACGGTCGTGGAACGGGGTGGTGTCGCGGTCGTGCTCGGCGAGCCGGGCATCGGGAAGTCGCGGCTCGCCACCGCGGCCGCGGACCACGCGGTGGCGCTGGGGATGCGGGTGCTGCGCGGGCGGGCCGAGGCGTCCACCCCGTTGCGGGCCCTGTCGGAGGCGCTGCTGTCGCTCGGCAGGAACAGCGGGCTGCCGTCCGGCGCCGATCTGCTGCCCTACCACCGCGCGCTCGCCCGGTTCGCCCCGGAATGGCGCGACAGCGGCGTCGCGGGCGGCGACGAGCCGCTTCCCGTCGTCGCGGAAGGACTACTGCGCCTGCTGGGTGCGATCGGCCGCGACACGGGGTGCGTGCTGCTGCTGGAGGACCTGCACGACGCCGACGAGGACACCGTGGCCGTCCTGGACTACCTCGCCGACAACCTGCCCGGGCGGGTCGCCGTGCTCGTGACCGCACGGTCCGGGCAGAGCCCCGTGCTGGAACTGGTGCGGGGCACCGGCCGCGTCGCGGTCGTCCGGCCGGCCAGGCTCGACCGGTCGCAGGTGCGCGACCTGGTGGCGGCGCGGCTCGGCGAGGCGCCCGCCGCGACCGTGGACCTGGTGTTCCGCGCCAGCGAGGGCGTGCCGTTCATCGCGGAGGAGCTGCTGCGCCCCGGAGCCACCGGTACCGAGGTCCCGGACGCGGTCGTGCACAGCGTCGCGGCACGGGTGCGGCGGCTGGGCTGCGAGCTCGCCGAGCTGCTCACCCTCGCGGCGGTGTTCGGGCGCCGGTTCCCGCTGCCGGTGCTGCGGATCGCGGGCGGCCTCGGACCGCAGGACCTCGTGCGGCTGCTGCGCCCCGCCGTCGCGCGGCAGCTCGTCGCGCCGGACGACCTCGCCGCCGATCTGTACTCGTTCCGGCAGGCGCTGACCGCGCCCGCGCTGCTGCGGCTGGCCGGCGCCGGTGAACGGGCGGTGCTCGCCCGGCGCGCGGCCGAGGCGCTGGAGACCTGGCAGCCGGGGATGCCCGGCCCGTGGTGCGCGGTGGCGGCGGACCTGCGGCTCGCGGCCGGAGAACCCGAGGCCGCCCGGCGGTTGTTCGTCGACGCCGGACGGCGCGCGCTCGTCGACGGCGACGCCACCGGTGCCGTGCGGCTGCTGCGCAGGGCCCAGGACCTCGCGACGGACTGCTGCGAGCCCATCGCCGTGCTGGCACCGCTGCTCGCCGCGCTGGCGGAGGCGGGCGAGGTCGAGCAGGCGCTCGCCGTGGCCGCGAGCATCGACGACCTCGGGCTCGACGACCGGGGACGGGTCGTGCTGCACACCACGCTGGCGCTGGTGGCGGTGCGGGCGCGGCTGTGGTCGCTGGGCAACCGCGAGGTGGAGACCGCCCGCGCGCTGCTGGGCCCGGACGCCGCGCCCGAGCTCACCGCGCGGATCGACCTGATCACCGCGAACCTGACGGGCGCGGGCGAACCGGCGCTGCGCGCGCTCGCCGAAGCCGCGCGGTCCACGTTGCCGGTGGTCGCCTGCGAGGCGCTGGAGCTGCTGGGAACCCTGGCGCGGCACCGGGACCTGGCGGAGTCGGACGCGCACTTCCGGCGGATGGCCGAGCTGGCGCACCAGCACCGGCTGCCCGCGATGCGCCTGCGGTCGCGGGCGAGGTCCGGGTTCAACGACGCCCTGCGGTCCGGTGACGACACCCGGCTGGGCCAGGCGTGCGCGCGGGCGTTCGAGACCGGCGCGGTGCTCGAGGGCCACCTGCTGCAGGCGGACCTGGTGCTGACGACGGTGCTGCGCGGCGAGTTCGTGCGCGCCACCGAGCTCGCCGACCGCGGTCTGGCGGCGACGACCCGGCTGGGTCTGCGGGGCGCGGCCAAGGGGGTGGTGGTCGCCAAGGCGGTGATGTTCGCGCACCTCGGGCAGCGGCCGGCGATGGACCGGGCGGTGCGGTCGCTGGAGGGCGGCGCGGCCCCGCTGGTGCGGGCGGTGTGCGAGACGTTCTGCGCCCTGGCCGAGGAGGACCGGCCACGAGCGATGGGCGCGCTCGACCTCGCCGTCGGTGCCGGAGCGGGACATCCGGCGCACCACCTCGCGACCTGGCCGCACGGGCTGAGGGCGCTGCTGGCCGTGCTCGACGGCAGGACGGACCGGATCGAGCACCCGGAGGCGGCCGCCTCCGGATGGGCGTGGCACCGGCAGTTCCTCCTGCTCGCCGAGGCGGTGCTGGCGGGACGGAGCGGGCGGCGGGCGGAGGCGGCCGCGGCGATGGCGGAGCACGGCACGGTCGCCGCGCCGTTCGCCCTGGCGCGCCGGCTCGGTCTGCGGCTGGTCGCGGAGGCCGCGCTGGCCGACGGGTGGGGCGACCCGGCGACCTGGCTGCGCGAGGCCGAGGAGTACTTCCACGTCACCCGGCTGACCGCGGTCGCGGGTGCCTGCCGCTCGATGCTGCGCGGTGCCGGGTGGACCGCGTCGCACCGCCGCCGCGGCCGCGGCGACGTCCCGGACCGGCTGCGGGTGCTCGGCATCACCGCGCGGGAGAACGAGGTGCTGCGGCTGCTCGCGGAACGGCTCGGCAACACCGAGATCGCCCGGCGGCTCTACATCTCGCCGCGCACGGCCGAGAAGCACGTCGCGAGCCTGCTCGCGAAGACCGGTGAGCTCGACCGCAGGTCGTTGCACAGGTTCGCCATCGACCACGTGAGCGGCCTGGCGGGCTGACCGGTCACCCGGTGAGCGGCACGGCCTGCGCCGCGGTGTCCTCCTCGGCGACGCCGTCGTCGAGGAGGACCTCCAGCCACGCGACGATCAGCTCGGTCGCCTCCTCCGGCTCCGGCATGCCGATGCCCAGCACGTTCTCCTTCTGCCACAGCTCGAAAACCGGGCGGTGCTGCGGTTCGACCACGGTGTGCCCGTCCGCGCGCAGCGTCTCGACGTGCCGGCGCATGACCGGCTTGTCCCACATGACCTCGTTCATCGCGGGGAAGAACAACGCGGGCCGGGTCGCGGCCAGCACCGCGGTCTGGGCCGGCGACGAGCCGAGGCCGAGCGCGCAGGACGCGAGCGCGTTCGCGGTGGCGGGCAGCACGACGATCCCCAGCGACCGCCGGGCGAACTCGACGGGGTTGAGGTCCGGGTCGTCGCTGACGCACACCTCGTCGGCGTACCAGCCCGCGACCTCGCGCCGCAGGAACCGCTCCGCGCTGTGGGTGAGCAGGACCCGCAGGCTCAGGTCGACCTCCTGCCGCAACCACGTCAGGTAGCCCGGCATCCCCAGTGCGGCGCTGGATCCGGTCACGATGATCGAAAGCGCGTCGTCTCGCATGCCCACACCGTGCACCGCGCCACCCGGTGCCGGACATGGGGGCGAGCCCCCGTTCCCCGCCCGGCGCGACTCCCGGATCACGGGTGCGGATCCCCACTGCCCGGCGGCCCCGACGCTGACACGGTGGGATCCGCCGACGCCTCGGCGGAAACGGAGGTGATCCCCATGAAGAAGATCGCGATCCGCAAGACCGGCTCCATCAAGCTCACGACGTCCGCGCCCGGCTACTGCACGCCTTGTTGCTGATGAACCGGGCGGATGGCCGCCCCGGTGTCCCGACACCCACGGGCGGCCATCCACCACAGACCCCTCGGAGTCGTCGATGTCCCCTCAACGCCTCGAGTTCCACCCGTTGACCTTCGTCGAGGAGCACGACGGCATCACCGTCGGCCGGCCCGACGCCGAGTCCTACGCCACGCTCCCGGAGGACGGGGCCGCGCTGCTGCGCCGGTTGTCCGAGGGCATGCCGGTGCCGGACGCGGCCGACTGGTACCGGGCGGAGTTCGGCGAGTCCATCGACATGGAGGACTTCGTCGCGGCGCTGCACGAGCTGCGCTTCATCCGCGAGGACGGCGAGAGTCCCGCGGTGCGGCGGGAAGTCCGCTTCCAGCGGCTCGGCCGCGCGGTGTTCTCGCCGCTCGCCTGGTCCGCCTACGCCGCGCTGGTGGTGGCCGCGCTCGCCGTGCTGGTGCTCCTGCCCGCGCTGCGCCCGCACGCGGACCACGTCTTCTTCACCTCGTCGCTCGTCGCGGTGCAGATCGTGCTGACGCTGTCCCAGGTGCCCGCGATCCTGCTGCACGAGAGCTTCCACGTGCTGGCCGGGCGCCGGCTCGGCCTGCCGTCCCGGCTCAGCGTCGGCCGCCGGCTCTACTTCCTGGTCGTGCAGACCGAGCTCGACGGCCTGCTCAGCGTGCCGCGCCGGCGGCGGTACCTGCCGTTCCTCGCGGGGATGCTGGCCGACGTGCTGCTGTTCAGCCTGCTGACGGTCACCGCCGCGCTGACGGGACCGAACCTGGTGGGACGCCTGGGTCTCGCCGTCGCGTACCTGATCGTGCTGCGGCTGGCCTGGCAGTTCTACGTGTTCCTGCGCACCGATCTCTACTTCGTGTTCACCACGGCGCTGGGCTGCACGAACCTGCACGAGGCCACGACCGCCTGGCTGCGCGGGAAGTTCTCCCGGCTGCCGGGAGTGCGCGAGTCCACATCGGACGACGAGGACTGGTCGCCGCGCGACCGGCGGGTGGCACCGTGGTTCGCGCTGATCAGCGTGGCCGGCGTCGCCTTCCTGCTGGTGACGCTCGCCGTCGCGGTCGTGCCGGTGGTCGCGGGGTTCGCGGTCCGGACGTGGACCGCGCTGACCCAGGGCACCTCGGGCGGCGCGGGTTTCTGGGACTCGGCGGTGTCCGTGCTGTTGATCGTGGTCCAGGTCGTCCTGCTGGTCGTGGTCTCCCGCCGCGACCGCACATCGCGGAAGGAAGCAGCATGAGCGAGCACCTGTGGCGGATCGGGCCGCGGGCCGAGGCCTTCGGCGACGAGGAGGTCGACTGCCACCGCCGACTGCGCGGCCCCTACACCGGGGTGGGCACCCTGCTGCGCCGGCTGGTGCCGGACGCGCACGGCCGGTGGCCCGACCTCGTCGCCCGGCACGCGCTCGAGATCCTCTCGGCCGCGCCCGAGCTGTCCGGCCTGATCGGCGCGGGGCCGCAGACCCTCACGTCGCTCGCGATCCCCAGTGAGCGCACGAGGATCTACCCGGCGAACCGCACGCGCCGGCTCGCCCACGGCATCTTCGAGTTCCTGCGCTCCTACGCCGAGCTGGCGGGCCACGACCCGCTGACGCTGGCGTTCACCAACCTCGACGAGGCCGACCACACCGACCAGGAGTTCGCCGCGATCGCGCTGCGGCGGGCCCGGTCCGGCCCGCTCCGGTTCGTGATCACGACGCGCACCAGGAACGTCGTCGACGAGCTGAGCGCCTCGCTGCACCAGTACGCGCGGCAGACCACCGCACCCCCGCGCCCGGACGACGCCTGCACCGACGAGGAAGCGCTGCGGGCGTTCATCGGCGCGGACTGCGTCTCCGACGACCCCCGGCAGCTCACCGCCTACGCCACCGCCGACCCCGCCGTCGTCGCACGGCTGCACGACGAGCGCGCCGCCGAGCTCACCGGTGGCGACAGCAGCCTCGGCCTCGGGGCGTTGCTCCACCACCTGGAGCACGGCAGCGATCCGGCCCAGGCGGGCAGCACCGCCATGCTCGACGCGGCGAACCACTGCTTCGACATGGGCTTCTACCACGCACTGCTGGACATCGTGCCGCGCGGACGGGCCATCACGGACCCGTTCGAGGAGCAGGAACGCCACTGGCTGCTCACCACGAAGATGACGACCGCGCTCGCCTCCCTGGACCGCAGCCTGGAAAGCCTGCCGTACTACGACGAACTGCGGGAGCGCTACACGATCCCGATGGTGCACCTGTTCTGCTCCTACGCGATGGCGATGCTCTACACGCGCCACCACCCGCCGGAGCACAAGGACCACCACCAGGCCAAGGTGCTGCTCAACAACGCCGTCGCCATCGCATCGCTGCTGCCCGACCTCGAGCAGCGGACGTTCCAGACGGTGTTCCAGAACAACGGCAAGGCCCTGGTCGAGATGCACCTCGGCAACCTCCCCGGCTCGCTCGACCTCGTCAACGAGGGCGTCCGGCGGCTGGACGCGGAGCTCGACCCCGACAAGCACCAGCTGCACCGCTCGGTGCTGCTGAACAACCGGGCCAAGGTGCTGGTGGCGCTGGGCCGCGTCGAGGAGGCGCTCGCCGACCTCGACGCGGTGATCGAGGTCGACCCCAACTACCCCGACTACTACTTCGACCGCGCCGACGTCTGGCGCAAGCTGGGCGAGCCCGCACGCGCGCTGGCCGACTACGCGACCGCCACGACGCTCACCGCGCCCTTCCTGGAGCTGCACTACAACCGGGCGGACCTGCTCGCCGAACTGGGCGACCTCGAGGGCGCGGTCACCGACCTGTCCTACGTGGTCGAACTGGAACCGGACCAGCTGGACGCGCGAATCAACCTGATCAGCCTCCTGATCGAGGCCGGCGCGCTCGACACCGCCCGCGCCCACGTCGACGAAGGCCTGCGGGTGCACCCGCAGGACGCGCGGCTGTTGCACGCGAGCGGCCTGCTCGCGGTGGAGAACGACGACCTCGACCTCGCGGCCCGGGAGTTCGACCATGCCCTTCGCGTCGACGCCGGCCTCGTGGCCGCACGTGCCAGCCGCGCCGCCCTCGCCCACTCCCGCGGCGACCAGGACGCCGCCGTCGAGGACCTCACCGCCGCCATCGAGCTCGACTCCGCCAACCCGGACCTGTTCTACAACCGGGGTTTCGTGCTCCAGGCGGCCGGCCGGTACCGCGAGGCCATCGACGACTACACCCGCGCACTGGTGCTGCCCGGCGCCGACGAGCCGGAACTGCTGCAGCGGCGCGGGATGTGCGAGGCCGAGCTCGTGGACCACCGGTGACAGCCCGTGCTGAGCCCGCGCTCACCGGCGCGGACTTCCTGGGCTTCATGCGCGCCTGGCCCACCGGCATCGCGGTGGTGACCAGCACGGCGGGCACCGCCCCGGTCGGCTGCACGGTGAACGCGTTCACGTCGATCTCCCTGCGGCCGCCGCTGCTGATGGTCTCGCTGGCCCGGCACAGCGGCACGCTCGCGGCGATCCGGCGGCGGGAGTCGTTCGGCGTCAACGTGCTCGGCTTCGCGCACCGCCTGCTCGCCACCCGGTTCGCCGCACCCGGCGGCGACCGGTTCGCGGGAGTGGACTGGAGCCCGCAGCTGGGCGTCCCGGTCCTCGACGCCGCGGCGGCCGCGGTGGTGTGCGACGTCCGCCAGATCGTCGAGGTCGCCGACCACGTGCTGGTGTTCGGCAGCCCGTGCTGGTGCGGGCAGCGCGACGAGGACGACCCGCTGGTGTTCTTCGGCAGCGCGCACCGGCGGCTCGGCTGAGCACCGCCGGCCCGCGGGCGACCCGGGTGAGGGCGGCGGCCTGCACCAGCAGGACCACCGCGACCGCCCACCAGGCGGCGAGCTAGTTTGCGTCGGAAGTTGGAGGTGGCGTTCTTCTGGCGGGGTTTCGCCGGTTCAGCGGTCCCGGGTCCGGGCCTGAGGGGCGTAGAACGGGTGGCTTCCACGGCCACGGGGAGGGCGTGTGCTCGCGCGGGCCGGCGATTCGCCAGACGGGACACGGCTGGTGCTCGGGCTGCTCGCCGCAGCCGCCGTGCTCGCGGCGGCGCTGACCGTGCCCTACCTGGCGGTCGCGGCCTTCATGCGGGTGTGGCGACGGGCGCAGGCCAAGGGCTACACCGGACCGGTCACCCCCGCGGTCCTCCTGACCACCACCTTCGCCGGGCTGCCGGGAGGGGCGCTCCTCGCCGCCGTGCTGGCACCCCCGGAGGACGCCGGGGTGATCGCCGGTCTCGCCGGCCTGCTCGGCGTGGTGGCGGCGCTGGGTGTCCTCGCCCTGGCCGTGCACCTGCTGCCCGCGCGGCCGGTCCGGTCCGGGAGGCGGCGGCGGCCGCGGACCCCGTTCCGGCTGCTGGGCAACCTCGCGGTGGCGCTGCCGCTGGTGGTGACGCTGGCGTTGCTGCTGAGCGGCCGGCCGGCGACGCTCGGCACGCAGTTGCTGCTGCCGATGGCCGTGCTGTCGGCGCTGTGCCACTCCGCGGCACGGCGAGCGGATCGGATCGACGCGCTGCCGCCGCCCGACCCGCGCCCGGCCGTGGTGTGGATTCGCGGCTTCGGCAACGAGCGCCGCCTGTTCGGCTTCCGGCGCCGTGACGCGGCGGAGACCCGTGCCCGGCCCGAGCTGAGGAAGGTGTTCAGCCGCCGGGAGGAGCCGATGTCGTTCGAGGAGTACTTCGCGCCCGCGATCGCCGGCGGGCTCGGCCGCGGGTACGGCCTGGGCAACCCGCGCGACTACCTCCCGCCCGACGGGATCGACCGGCACTACGCGACCGACGACTCGTGGCGCGAGCAGTTCGCCGGGCTCGTCGCCGGGGCGCGGTGCGTCGTCATGGCGCCGGGTGACTGGCCGGAGCTGCGCTACGAGTTCCGGGTGATCAGGGAGCTGGGTGCCTGCCGCAGGCTGTTCGTCCTCACCCCGCCCGCGGGCAGGGCGCGGCAGGTCCGGAGGGTCAACCGGCTCAAGGGTTTCCGGCACGAGGACTGGGACGACCTCGTGGCGGCGCTGGCCGGCGAACCCGGTTACCGGCTCGGGCCGGACCCCGGCTCCGGAGCCGTGGTGACGTTCGACGGGGACGGGAACGCCGTCGTGCTGGCGCGCGGCGCCGAGGGGCCCGCGGACTACGTGGCCGCGATGCTCCGCCACCTGACGGAGGCCGAGCAGTCCGGGTAGTGGACGGGGCGATCGCCGCGTCCACCACCCCGGTCAGCCCGGAACCTGTTGCCGTACCCCCAGTTCCGCACGGCAACAGGTCGCGGGCCCACCGCTGTCCGGACCGCGGTCAGTGCGGCAGGACGAGCCGGTTGGCGATGTCGTACAGGTCCGCCAGGGGAACCTTCCCGGCGACGGCGACCGGGCCGCCGTCCAGCGCGTCGAGCACCCACAGCTGGCGGTAGCCGCCGCTGTCGGAGTAGCGCGTGGCGTGGCCCTGCACGGGGTCGCCCGGCGTGCCGGCCGGGTCCCCGGCGACGGCGCTGTTGACGAAGATCGGCGGCAGGACGGTGCAGGTGCCCAGCGAGTACTTCGTGTTGAGCACCTCGGACCGGTCCCTGCTCCGCTCGACGCCGAAGGCGCAGACCTTCATCCCGGCGGGCAGATCGCGCAGGCCGTAGGACGGGGTGACGGTCGTCGAACCCGGGAACTGGATGTTCTCCGCGATCCGGCGGCCCGCGTCGACGAGCTGCTGCGCGGGAGCGGTGCTGCCCGCCGCGGCGGACACGTGCACGTACATCGACCCGCCCTCGGGGTGCGCGAGGTACAGCTCGTACCCGCCGGGCCCGCCGGACACCGAGCTCTCGACCCCGGCGCGGCCCTGGACCGTCACGGACTGGCCCGGCCCCGACTTGAAGGTCGCCTGCTCCACCGGAACCATGCGGAACTGCTGGACGCCGACGTCCAGGGCCTGGCCGTCGGCCGTGACGGTCAGCATGTACTCGCCGCCGTACAACGGCACGTCCGGGTTGGCGGTGCTGGACCCGATGTTGACCCGCTGCGCCCGGTGCGAGACCGCGCCCGGCGGCAGCCAGCCGAGGGAGAACGGCATCCGCAGCCCCGCCCCGGCCTGGTCGGCGGCCTGGCTGCTCGGGGCCCCGGCGGCGGTGGCGATCGTCTGCTGCTGCGCCTCGGAGTCCGGCCGGTTCAGCACCACGGCGGTGACCGCGCCGAGGGTCAGCACGGTCGCCCCGGCGGCGACCGCCAGCGGCCTGCTCATCCCGGACCGCCGGTCGATCCGCCTGCGCGCCGCGGCGAGCACGGCGTCGCTGTCGGGCGCGTCGTCCTCGCGCTCCGAGAAGGTGTCCTTGATCAGGTTCTCGATGTTCATCCCGTCTCCCCGGCCTGTGCCATCTGCTCGATGACCAGGCCGTTTCGCAGTGCGGCCAAGGCTTTGTGGGCGTGTGCGCGGACGGTGGCCTGGGCACAGCCGAGCAGTCCGGCGATCTCGGCGTCGGGCAGCTGCTCGTAGTAGCGCAGCACCACCACGGCCCGCTGGCGCTTGGGCAGCCGCGCCAGGCGCTGCCACATGTCCTCGCGCGCGGCGTGGTCCGACGCGAAATCGTCCGCCCGCGGCGCGTCGGGCACGTCCGCCGACGTGATCACGCGCGCGGACCAGCTGTGTCGCCAGGACAGGTAGCCGTTGGTCACCATCCTCAGCACGTAGCGCTCCGGGTGGTCCGCGCGGCTGATCCTGGCCCAGTGCCGGTACATCTTGACCAGCACGTCCTGCACCAGATCAGCCGCCTGTTCCCGCTCGCCGGTGAGCATCGTCGCGTACCGCAGCAACCGCGGCAGTTGCGCTCGGGCGAAGTCGTCGTAGTCAGCCATCACCCTTGAAGACTCGTGCCGGCGGCGAACCGTTTACCCGTTCCCCGATCGAATCCGGAGTACACGGCCGGGGCCCCTCGGCCAGTCCTAGAAGTGTTGGGGGAAAACCAGCTGACGTCATGAGGGGCGATCTGTGCACAAACGCGGTTTCATCCATGCGGCGGTCCTCGCCCTGGTGGCCACCGGTGTGACAGTCTTGCCGGCGGCCGCGCGGCAAAGCGCGCCGGCGCCGGGCGAGGCGCCGAGAACGGTCACGCTGATCACCGGCGACAAGGTCACGGTGACCAGGAAGGACGGGTCGTGGGACGCGACGATCCAGCCGGCCGCCCGGCTCGGGCCGGTGCGGTTCCTCAAGTCGGTGGGCGCGCAGGGCGTCACGGTGATCCCGTCGGTCGCCGAGCCGCTGATCAGAGCGGGCAGGCTGGACCGCAAGCTCTTCGACGTGACCGGTCTGGTCGAGCAGGGCTACGACGACGCCCGCACGGCCGAGATCCCGCTGCTGGTCGAGTCCTCCGGCGCCCGCGCGCTCGGCGACGTCACCCGCGAGCTGCCGTCGGTGCAGCTCTCCGCGGTGGCCACGCCGAAGGACCGGGCCGCCGCGCTGTTCGAGAAGGCCGGCGAGAGCAGGATCTGGCTCAACGCCAAGCTCCGCCCGGCACTGGACGTGAGCGTGCCGCAGGTCGGCGCTCCGGCCGCCTGGCAGGCCGGGCACACCGGCGCGGGCGCGACCGTCGCGGTCCTCGACACCGGCTACGACCCGGCACACCCCGACCTCGCCGGGATCGTCAAGGGCGAGAAGGACTTCACCGGTGAGGGCATCGTCGACACGGTGGGGCACGGCACGCACGTGGCCTCGACCGTCGCCGGCCGCGGCGCCCGGTACACCGGCGTGGCCAAGGGCGCGGACCTGCTGGTCGGCAAGGTCTGCGTGGCGGGCGGCTGCCGGTACGACGCGATCCTCGCGGGCATGCAGTGGGCCGCGGACAGCGGCGCGAAGGTCGTGAACATGAGCCTGGGCGGCGGACCCGGTGACGGCGTCAGCGACCCGCTCGAGATCGCGGTCAACCGGCTCTCCGCCGAGAAGGGCACGCTGTTCGTGGTCGCCGCCGGCAACGACGGCCAGGGCAGGACGGTCTCCAGCCCGGCCTCCGCGGACGCCGCGCTGGCCGTGGCGAGCGTGACCAAGCAGGACGTCTACAGCAGGTTCTCGCAGCCCGGGCCGCGGCTCGGGGACCACGCCGTCAAGCCGGACATCGCCGCGCCCGGTGAGGACGTCGTCGCCGCACGGGCCAGGGGCACGCTCGCCGACAACGCCGTCGACGAGCACCACGCCCGGCTGACCGGCACCTCCATGGCGACGCCGCACGTGGCCGGTGCCGCCGCGATCCTCTCCGCGCAGCACCCGCAGTGGACCGGCGCGCAGCTCAAGGCCGCGCTGATGGGCAGCGCGACCCCGATCGACGCCACCACCCACCAGCAGGGCGCCGGGAGGCTCGACGTGGGCAGGGCGACCCGGCAGGAGGTCGTTCCCGCCGAGGCGAGCCTGAACCTCGGTGTCGTGCGGTGGCCGCACGACCGGCCCGCGCCGGCCAAGCAGCTCACCTACCGCAACTCCGGCACCGCACCGGTCTCGCTGCGGCTGAGCACGGACGGCCCCGCGTTCCGCACGAACGCGGCCGAGGTCGTGGTGCCCGCCGGCGGTGAGACGTCGGTGCCGGTCACGTTCGACCACACGGCCGCGCAGATCGGCGCCTCCGGCGGCAGGGTCACCGCCCGCAGCACCGACGGCGGCACGGTGGTCCAGACACCGGTGGGCGCGTACAAGGAGCCGGAGAGCCACGACCTGACGCTGAAGCTCATCGACCAGAACGGCGCCGCACCGTCCGGTGCCCTGCTCTCGAGCGCGATGTGGGTCCCGCTGGGCACCGGCCGGGACGACTTCGACCTGCTGGCCGACGGAGGCACCGTGCGGCTGCCCGCCGGGCGCTACGCCGTGCTGGGCACGATCCAGACCGCGGTACCCGGCCGGCCGCTGCCCGCGAGCACCAGGGTGGCCGACCCGGAGGTCGACCTGCGCGGGAACACCACGGTCGTGCTGGACGCCAGGAACAGCAACAGGGTCACCGTCCAGACCGACGAGAAGGAGGCGCGCCCGTTCTCCTGGACGAACGGGATGGTCGTCGACACCGGAGCAAGGGGCGTCGGCTACTACAGCATGTCGGACTTCGACGACCACGCCGTGCCGACCAGCAAGCGCACCAGGGAGTTCCGGTACTTCGACCGGATGAAGCTCGAACGCCCCCAGGTGCGGCTGACGGTCGACCGGCCCGAGTCGTTCGACGTCCCCGCCGAGTGGGTCCCGGACTCGCCGCGGACGACCGGCACCCGCGCACTGTCCGCTGTGGACGTCGGGCACGCGACCCCGGCCGAGATCGCCGCGGCCGACCTGCGCGGCGCGCTCGCGGTGTTCACCCTGGGCGAGGGCGAAGGGCTCGAGTTCAGCCCGCGGGTGCGGGCGATCGCCGAGGCGGGCGCGAACTCCGCGCTGTTCCACTACTCCGGCAGTCCCGTGCGGCTGATGGAGGCGCCGCCGCTCCCGGTGGCGGCCGCGTTCGGTCCCGAGGGCGCCCGGCTCGAGAAGACGCCGGACGCGTCCGTGACGCTGACCGGCCTGCCCGCGAGCCCGTACCGGTACGAGCTGGTGTTCCCCAGCTACGGCGACATCCCGGCGAACGTGACCTACCGGCCGCGCAACAGCGATCTCGCCACCGTGCAGGCGACCTACCGGTCCGCGGTGGACGGGACGGGGTACGTGACGGCGTTCGCCGGTGACGGGAAGTACGAGCTGGAGAGCGGGCTGGAGTCGACGACGACACCGGTGCCCCGCGAGCGGACCGAGTACTACTCCCCCGCCACCTGGACGAACTCCGCGACCGTCGTGGCGGGAGGCGCCGCACAGGACTACGCGGCGGCCACCCGGACCGTCAAGGCAGGTGAGAAGTCCACAGAGGACTGGGGCAAGTCGGTGATCGGGCCGGGTGTCACCGGGTCGCCGGGCATGTTCGCGGCCGAGCCGCACCTGGCGTACCGGTCGGGAGACGAGATCACCGCCCGGTTGCCGCTGTTCTCCGACTCGGCGGGGCACGCCGGGTTCGCCGGGCCCGCGGACACGGGCGACACGGTGCTGCACGCCGGTGGCGAGGAGGTCGCCCGCAGCGGTCAGCCCGGCACGGGGCGGTTCACGGTGCCCGCCGCGACGGGCGAGTACCGGCTCACCGCCGAGGCGAGCCGCACCGCCCCGGGGTGGCCGCTGTCCACGAAGGTCAGCGCGGAGTGGGGTTTCCGCTCCGGCCGCACGGACTCCGCGACGCCGCTGCCGTTGCTGTCGGTCCGGTTCGACCCCCGGCTCGACCTGGCCAACCACGCGCCGCGCAGCGCGCCGTTCCCGATCCCGGTGCGCGTCGAACGCCAGGCGGGCGCGCCGGGCGGCGGGGCCGAGCCGAAGCAGGTCGAGATGTCCTGCGACGACGGCCGGACCTGGCAGCGGGTGCCGCTGCTGCGGACCGGCGGCGGCTGGACGGCGGTCGTGCGGAACCCGGCGTCCGGGTTCGTGTCGCTGCGGGCCGGTGCCGCGGACCAGGACGGCAACACGGTGACCCAGACGGTCATCAGGGCCTACCCGGTGCGCTGACCGGCGGTTGCGCGTGCGCGGCGGGCACGAGGGCGTCCGCCGCGCACGGGGCCTCCCCGCGACAGTACGATTTCGCGGCAGGAGGCGAAGTGTCCCGGTCACCTGTTCCGCACCTGTCCCTGCCGCTGCCCCGCTGCACCGTCCCGGCCGGCGCCGCGGAGCTCGAGGAGCAGGCGTACCGCTGGGCCCTCGACCGGGGGCTGGTGGACGAACGCGGGTACCGGCGGCTCGTCGCGTCGCGGATCGTCCTGTGTGGAACCGGGTACTTCGGCGACGATCCGGGACCGCGGGCGGAGACGATCTCCCGGTGGTACGTCTGGCTGGTCCTGCTGGACGACTTCGTGGACGACGAGCTCGGCCCCGTCGCCGTGGACGAGCACCGCGCCGTGCTGGACACCCTCCTCGCCGAGCTGGACGCGATCTTCCGGGGCGATCCGGCCGAGCCGTCCCACCCGCTGACCCTCGCGGTGGCGCAGGACCTGTGGCCCGGTGTCTCCGCCGGCACGACACCGGCCTGGCGGGCCCGGTTCGCGCGGGACTGCCGCCGGATGACCGAGTCGATCTGGTGGCACGCCCGAGTCCGCAGTGGACAGACCGGCCCGGTCGGCGAGGCGGTCTACCTCGACCGCCGGCGGGAGTCGATCGGCGCGGCCATCTTCTGCGACATGCTCGAGGTCCTGCTGGGGCTGTCGCTCGACGAGCGGTTCTTCGACGGGCCGGAGTACCGGGGCCTGGTCGACGCGGTGTTCGACACCGCGGGCTGGGTGAACGACCTCTGGTCCGCGCCGAAGGACGCCGAGGCGGGCGAGGTGAACCTCGTCTTCCTCGTCGCCGCCCGCGGCGGCACACCGTGGCGCGACTGCCTCGGCGACGTCGCCGCGCTGATCGAGGCGCGGGCGGGCGACTTCGCCGCGCTCCAGGCCGCGCTCCCGCGGGCGCTGCGCGACCGCGGCTTCGACGACCACGACGTCGGCCAGGCGGTCCTGTTCGCCTCCCGGCTCGCGTTGATGATCCGCGCCTGCGTCGACTGCCACGTGATCAGCGGCAGGTGGGCGGGATGACGCCCCTCGCGCTGCCCGCGGAGTTCCTCACCGATCCGTACCCCACCACCGCCGCGCTGCGGGACTCCGGGCCGGTGCACCGGGTGAGCCTGTTCGACGGCTCGCCCGCCTGGCTCGTGGTCGGTCACGGCGAGACGCACTCCGCGTTGCGGGACCGCCGGCTGTCGACGAACCAGGCGCACAGCAACGGGCACGGCTACCAGGGGCTTCCCCTGCCGGAGGCACTGCGCAACGACCTGCTCCACCTCGATCCCCCGCGCCACACCCGCCTGAGGCGGATGGTGGCGCACGCCTTCACCCAGCGCTCGGCGCGAGCGCTGCGCCCGTTCATCGAGGCGCAGACCGGGCTCCTGCTCGACCGCGTCCCGCTCGGCGAGCCGGTGGACTTCCTGCGAGCGGTCGCGTTGCCGCTGCCGCTCACCACCATCTGCGACCTGCTCGGCGTCCCCGCCGACGCCCGCGCGGGCGTGCACGGGTGGACGAGCACGATGCTGACGCCGCAAGGCGGTCCGGCGCTGGCGCGAGCGATGTCCGACGCCGAGTCCCAGCTGCGCGCGATCGTCGCCCACCGGCGCGAAAGACCCGACGACGGCCTGCTCTCGGACCTGCTGCGCCTCGAGGCCGACCCGCCGAGCGAGGACGAGATCGTCAGCCTGTGCTTCGTCCTGCTGGCCGCCGGGCACGACACGACCGCGAACTTCCTGTGCAACGCCCTCGCGACGCTGCTCGACCCCCGCGAGCGCTGGGAGCGGCTGGTGGCGGAGCCGGAACGGCTGCCGCGCGCCCTCGACGAGCTGCTGCGCTACGACGCCCCGCTCTCGCTGGCGATCCGGCGGTTCGCCCTGCAGGACCTGAACATCGGGGACGCGCGGATCGCCGCGGGTGAGACCGTTCTGCTCTCGCTCGCCGCCGCGAACCACGACCCGGCGGTCTTCCCTTGGCCCGGCGAGCCGGACCTCGGCCGGGAACGGTGCCCGCACACCTCGTTCGGCGGTGGCGTGCACCGGTGTCCCGGCGACTTCCTCGCCCGCACGCAGGCCGAGGTGGTGCTGACCGCGCTGCTGCACCGGTTCCCCGGCCTGGAGCTCGCCGGGCCGGCCGCGGACCTGCCGAGGCGGCCCTCGCACCGGACGCGGTCGTTCGAACGGCTTCCCGTCGTGTTCGGGTGAGCCCTCCGGCCCTCCGCTCCGCGGTGACCCCCGGTCAGGAGTCGGCGGGCAGGTCCCGGACGAGCCAGCCGGGAGAGTCGAGCCGGCCGGCGTTGTCCCCGAGCAGTCGGCGCAGCGCGTCCTCCACGGTCTTGACCGTGTCCGCGCCCACCTGCTCCTCCCACCGCTCCCGCAGGTCGTCGAAGATCTGCTGGCCCTCGCTGCGCATCGCGAGGCCGCGTTCGGTGACGTGCAGGCGCATCCGCCGGCGGTCGACCGGGTCCGGCTCCCGGCTCACGAACCCGCGCTCCTCCAGAACCGCGACCAGCTTCGCGGCGGACTGCTTGGTGATGAAGAGCCGCCGGCCGAGTTCCGAGACGTTGTCGGCGCCCGCGAGGATCGCCGTGAGCGCGAAGTCGTGGGCCGTGCGGACGTCCCCGTAGCCCCGCTCGGAGAGCTCGGCGGTGGCGCTGTCGGCCAGGTTGCGGAAGCCGCCCAACAGCAGCAGAGCGAGCGTGGCGCCGGATCGAGACACCCGCGGAGCCTAGCAACCGCCTTGACTTCGACACCCTGGCTGTCTAAATTTCGACACCCAAGCTGTCTAATTTGAGGATGCCCCGATGCCTGCCATCTCCCCCGCCGGCGCGACCATCGACGCCGTTACCCACCACGTGGCCGACGTGAACGGCACCCGGCTGCACCACGTCTCGGCCGGCACCGGCGGCTCGCCCGTGCTGCTGGTGCACGGCTGGCCCGAGACGTGGTGGGCCTTCCACGAGCTCATCCCGCTGCTCGCGCGGCACCACCGCGTCTTCGCCGTCGACCTGCGCGGGTTCGGCGACTCCGCCGCCGCGACCGCCGGGGCGGACCAGGCCACCTACGCCGAGGACCTGCACCAGCTCATCGCGCACCTCGGCGCCGGCCCGGTCCACCTGTCGTGCCAGGACATCAGCGGTGGCACCGGTTTCCGGCTCGCCGCCGAGCACCCCGCCGACGTGCTCAGCCTGACCGCGATCGAGACGACGCTCGCCGGCTTCGGGCTGGAGGGCCTCGCCGACGTCACCCGCGGCGGCTCGTGGCACGTCGGTTTCCTCGGCGCGCCCGGCGTTCCGGAGCTGCTGCTGACCGGCTCCGAGCGGCGGATGATCGCCGACTGGGCCTACCCGATGATGACGGCGGCGGACGGGGCGGTCACCGGCGCGGACCTCGACGAGTTCGTCCGCACCTACGCCCGCCCCGGCGGCTGGAGCGGCACGTCCGCCCTCTACCAGGCCATCTTCACCGACCGGGGCGCCACCAGGGCGCTCGCGGAGGCCGCCCCGCTGACCGTCCCCGTGCTCACCGTCGACTCGTTCAGCGGCTCCGCCACCGAGCAGGCCTTCCGCGGTGTCGCCGCGTCCGAGGTGACCTCGCTGCGGTTCCCGCAGGTCGGCCACCTCGTGGCGCAGGAGGCACCGCAGAAGCTCGCCGCCGCCGTGCTCGGCTTCTGGGCGGGCGTGGACGCCGGCTGACGACCCGCCTCACCGCTTCGCGGGCCAGCGCCCGTGCGCCCCCTCCCCGCCGGGGCGCGGCTCGGACACGGTGCCCCGCGTGGGCGGGACCTGCCTGCCCGTCAGCGCCGCGAGGCGGAACAGCGGGCCGACGAGCAGGTCGTACAGGCGCGGCAGCAGGCGGAACCCCGTGATGACCACCGGGTTCGCCGGACCGACCCGCACCGAGACGTTCCGCTGTGGACGGCCGGCCAGGCTGACGATCGCGGCGGCGACCCGTTCGGGGCTCAGGACCGGGACCGGTGGCCGCGCCTCCCGGCCGGTGTAGTTGGCGGCCTGGTCGTAGATCGGCGTGTTGACGCTGCCGGGACTGACGATGCACACGTGCACCCCCGGCTCGTCTCGCGTTTCCTGTTGCAGGGTGCGCAGGATCGCGCGCTGTCCCCACTTGGCGGTGGAGTAGGCGCCCATCTGCGGCACGGTGATGGAGCCGAGCAACGAGTTCACGCCGATGAACACCCCGCGGCGCTGGCGGCGCAGCACCGGCAGGACCGCCTGCGCGAGGTGCAGCGTGCCGTGGATCGCGGTGTCCACGACCGAGGTGAACACGTCCGGGGGCATGTCCTCGACGGTGCCGTACCCCATCACCGTCGCGGTGTGCACGACGACGTCGATCCGCCCGTGCAGGTCCAGGGTCCGCCCGACGACGCGGCCGGCGCCGCCGGGATCGCCGATGTCGTCGGCGACGACGTCGACCGCGGCGGTCCCGGCCGCCCGGCAGGCCTTCTCCGCGGCGTCGAGCGCCTCACCGCTGCGGGACGCCAGGACCACGGCGTCCCCGCGGGAGGCGAACCCCACCGCCGCGGCCAGCCCGATGCCGCTGCTCGCCCCGACCACGAGCACCACCCGGCCGGTCACGGGCTCAGCACGACCTTGATGCAGCCGTCGCTCTTGGCGCGGAACAGGTCGTAGCCGCGCGCGGCCTCGGCGAGCGGCAGGCGGTGCGTGGTCAGGTCGAGGGTGCCGAGCGGGTCGGCCGGGTCCAGCACCAGCGGCAGGATCTCGTCGGTCCACCGGCGCACGTGGGCCTGCCCCATCCGCAGCTGGATGCCGCGGTCGAACATCTCCATCATCGGCATCGGGTCCTGCTCGCCCCCGTACACACCGGACACCGACACCGTGCCGCCGCGGCGCACGCCCTTCAGCGCGGCGTGCAGCGCGTCGAGGCGGTCCAGGGCCACCTTGTCGATCACCTTCTGGGCGAGGCGGTCGGGGAGGAACCCGGCGGCCTTCTGCGCGGCGGCGACGAGGCCCCCGCCGTGCGCCTCCATGCCGACGGCGTCGATCGTGGCGTCCGGCCCGCGACCGTCCACCATGTCGATCAGCGCCGCCGCCACCTCCTCCGCGCCGCCGAGCCGGTCGAGGTCCAGGGGCTCGGCACCGTGGCGTTCGGCCAGCGCGAGGCGTTCGGGCACGCGGTCGACACCGATGACACGGCCGGCGCCGAGGTGCCGGGCGATCCGGACGGCGAACTGGCCGACCGGCCCGAGCCCGAGCACGGCGACGGTGCCACCGGGCGGCACGTCGGCGTAGCGGACGGCCTGCCACGCGGTCGGCAGGATGTCCGACAGGAACAGGAACTGCTCGTCGGGCGTGCCCTCCGGGACGACGATCGGCCCGAACTGGGCCTGCGGCACGCGCAGGTACTCGGCCTGGCCGCCGGGCACCGAGCCGTAGAGCGAGGTGTAGCCGAACAGGCTCGCGCCCTTGCCCTCACCGCGCACCTGCGTGGTCTCGCACTGCGCGAACAGGTCGCGCTCGCACATCCAGCAGTGGCCGCAGGAGATGTTGAACGGCACGACGACCCGGTCGCCCACCTTGAGGTGTCCGCTCGCGCCGGAGCCGACCTCCTCGACGACGCCCATGGCCTCGTGGCCGAGCACGTCCCCCGGCTTCAGGTAGGGCCCGAGGACCCCGTACAGGTGCAGGTCGGAGCCGCAGATCGCGGTCGAGGTCACCCTGACGATCGCGTCGGTGGGCTCCTCGATCCGCGGATCGGGCACCTCGACGACCTCGACCTTCTCGTTGCCCTGCCACGTCAGCGCCTTCACGGTCGCGCCACCTCCCCGGCCGGGGTGGCGGGACGTGCGGAGACGAGCGGGACGCGCGGTGACGCGCACCCCGTCGAGCGGGTGGTCCGAGGCATTCGACTTCCCCTCATGGCTGCTGTTGTCCCGGCAGCCATACCCGAGCAAATCGACTCAAAACCGTTTCACTCGATCCGGTGACGCTCCACCGGCGCTCGAGCGGATCACCTGCCGGTGCCCCCTAGGTTCGAGGCGCCTGCACCAGGCCCGCATCCAGGAGGTTGACGAAGTGGCGAAGTACATGATCCTCATCTACGGCGACGCCGAGCAGTGGGGCGCGATGACCGAGGAGCAGTGGCAGGCGCACCACACCGGCCACCAGGCGTTCCTGGCCAAGGCCGGCGAGTCCCTCGTCGACGGCCAGCAGTTCGTGCCGGGCTCCGCCACGTCGCTGCGCTCGGACGCGGACGGCCGCGTCCACACCACCGACGGCGCGTTCCTGAAGGCCAAGGAGGGACTCGGCGGCTACTACACGATCGAGGCGGCCGACCTGGACGAGGCGCAGGAGCTCGCGAAGCTGCTGCCCGAGCTGAACCACACGCACAGCGGCCTGGAGATCCGTCCCCTGGTCGAGCGCGGCTGACACGGCCGAGGTCGTCGCGGCGGTGACCCGAGCTCACCGCCGCGACCGGGCCGGCGCTCGCGCCCGCACGACGGTGCAGGCCGGTTCTGGAATTTTTCTTCAACGCCCGGTGCGTCCGTCTGGACGCCGTGTGCTCGTCCGGTCGCCCGCACCGGACGCCACGACACCGCGTGCACGTGTTTTGTGCTGCGGTTAAAGGTTTCGTGGACCGTCTTGAAACCTCTCCTCGCGACTGTTGGGTCCATCGCCGGCCGGGACCACCCGCCGGACCTGCACCAGAACCGAGGAGAACCCCGTGTTCCGCTCCCGAACCGGTCAACCGCGCACCGGTCTGCGCAAGACCTCCCGCACCGTCGTGTCCGCCGCGCTCGCGGTGATGGCCGGCGCACTGCTGATGGCGCCTCCAGCACAGGCGGAGCCGTCCAGAGACCGGATCGTCGACATCGCCACCGAGGAGCTCGGCGGATCGGCCTGCTCGCCCGGCTACAACAACAGCTGCGGCATGCCGTGGTGCGCGGAGTTCGCCCGCTGGGTGTGGAAGAAGGGCGGCGTGTCGGACCTCAAAGGACTGGACGGGTGGGCGCAGTCGTTCAAGACCTACGGCAAGAACAACGGCACCTACCACTCCCGCTCCAGCGGCTACACCCCGCAACCCGGTGACGCGATCGTGTTCGACTGGGACCACAGCGGCGGCGACGACCACCCGATCGACCACGTGGCGATCGTGACCAGCGCCTCCAGCACCAGGGTCAACACCATCGGCGGCAACCAGGGCAGCCCCAGCCGGGTCCGCCGCGGCAGCTACCAGCGCTCCAACGGCGACATCGACGGCTACATCTCCCCCGTCGGCATCGGTGACGGAGGCGGCGGCTCCGAGCGCCCGATCGTCAACCACAGCATCACCGGCGACTCCTTCACCGACCTCGTCGGCCGCAAGCCCGACGGCACCCTGTGGATGTACGCCAACAACATCATCCGCGACGACGGCCGCCCCTACCACCAGGGCACCCAGATCGGCCACGGCTGGCACGGCTTCGACATCGTCGTCACCGCGGACGTCACCGGCGACGGCTACACCGACGTCCTGGCGCGCAAGCCCGAGGACGGGTCGCTGTGGCTGTACGCCAACGACGGCAAGGAGGACAGCCTGCCCTACGGCTCCGGCCGCAACGTGGGCCTGGGCTGGAACATGTTCGACACCCTCGTCGCCGCCGACGTCACCGGTGACGGCTACGCCGAGGTGCTGGGCCGCAAGCCCGACGGCTCGCTCTGGATGTACTCCAACAACATCGTCCGCGACAACGGCAAGCCCTACTCCCAGGGTCAGGACCTCGGTCTGGGCTGGAACATGTACGACAAGCTCCTGGCAGCCGACGTCACCGGCGACGGCTTCTCCGAGATGCTGGGCCGCAAGCCCGACGGCTCGCTGTGGATGTACGCCAACAACATCCTGCGCGACAACGGCAAGCCCTACTCCCAGGGCAAGGAGCTCGGCACCGGCTGGAACATGTTCGACACCATCGCCGGCGCCAACGTCACCGGCGACGCCTTCGCCGACCTCGTCGCCCGCAAGCCCGACGGCTCGCTCTGGATGTACTCCAACAACATCCTGCGCGACAACGGCAAGCCCTACAGCCAGGGCGAGGAGCTCGGCAACGGCTGGAACATGTTCAACGTCATCGCCTGACACACCCACCCCGCGAGCGCACCCGGCACCCCCGCCGGGTGCGCTTCGGCGCGTGTTCTCCTTGTGGCGTCTCACTTCGCGCCCCCGACCCCTGTTCTCAGAGTGCTTTGAGATCAGCTCGCTAGCGTGGAGCGGACTTCGTTCACGCCAGTTCCAGGAGGGGTTCAGTGAGAGTGATGTTCCGGATCGCCAGATCGGCGCTCGTCCTGGCCTCGGTGGCCCTGCTGTCCCTGGCCGGCCCGACCGCCGCGCCGGCGCAGGCGGCCCCGCAGAAGCAGACGTGGCACCTGGAGCAGTTCGACCGGGTCAGCCGCATGTGCGTCCAGCAGGGTCCCGACGGCAGGATCCACGCCTCGTACTTCATCTTCGTGGTGAGCGGGAAGTGGACCACCGACCTGAAGTACGGGATGCGCGGCCTGCCTCCCGGCTGGACCGCCACCGAGTTCCACCTCCCGCCGGGTTCCAACTACCACTCGCCCGACGGCGGGATCGCCGTCAACGGGTTCATCGGCGTGCAGGGACCGGCCTCGGTGCCGCTGGCGACCTACCGCGCCCCGATCTGGGTGTCGGACGGGGTCGTGACCGAGACGCTGCCCACCGACATCATCGTCACCACCGAGTCCTGGGTGGACTGCATGAACCGCCCGTGAGTTCGCGGCGACCGCCCTTTACTGCTTTACTATGTTCCTAGTAAAGCAGTGAGGGGCTCCCGTGTTCGTCTTCCGGCTCGACACCCACTCCGGCGTACCGCCGTACCTGCAGCTCGTCCAGCAAGTCCGCCAGGCGGTGCTGCTGGGCTTCCTGCACCCCGGCGACCGCCTCCCGCTCATCCGCGAGGTGGTCGAGGACCTGGCGATCAACCCGAACACCGTCGCCAAGGCCTACCGGCAGATGGAGCAGGAGGGCCTGGTCGCCGGCCGGCCCGGCCAGGGCACGTTCGTCACCGAGCAGCAGTCGGCCGCGGTGCCGGCGTCGACGTACACGTCGCTGCACCGCGGTCTCTCGACCTGGCTGCGCCGCGCCTACGCGGCCGGTCTCGACGAGCAGGCGGTCAACGCGCTCTTCGCCTCCGTGCACCAGCAGACGAGGAACGAGGGCGTGGCGTGACGGCGGACGGCTTCGCGCTGCGCACCGACGGCCTGGGCAAGCGGTACCGCAAGGGCTGGGCGTTGCGCGACTGCACGCTGGACCTGCCGGCGGGCGGGGTGATCGCCCTGGTCGGTCCCAACGGCGCGGGCAAGACCACGTTGCTGCGCCTCGCGGTCGGGTTGCTGGCACCGAGCACCGGCACGGTGCGGGTCCTGGGCCACGACGTCACCGCCAGCACCCCGCACACCCTGTCCCGGATCGGGTTCCTGGCCCAGGACCACCCGCTCTACCAGCGCTTCACCGTCGCCGAGATGCTCCGCTTCGGCCGGTCCTGCAACCTGCGGTTCGACCAGGGGCTCGCCGAACGGCGGCTGGCGGCGCTCGGCATCGGGCTCGACCGCCGGACCGGCACGCTCTCCGGCGGCCAGCAGGCCCAGGTCGCGCTCGCCCTGGCGCTCGCGAAGCGGCCGGACCTGCTCGTGCTCGACGAGCCGGTGGCGAGCCTGGACCCGCTGGCACGGCACGAGTTCCTCCAGGTGCTCATGGGCGCGGTGGCCGAGGACGGGGTGACCGTCCTGTTCTCCTCCCACGTCGTGCACGAGCTCGAACGGGTCTGCGACCACCTGGTCGTGCTCAACCGCGGCCGGGTCACGCTCGCCGGCGACATCGACACCCTGCTCACCGAGCACCGGCGGCTCGTCGGCCCGCGCACGGACACCGGCCCCGGCCGGGACGGCGCCGTGGTCGAGACCGTCCACAGCGACCGGCACACGACGCTGCTGGTCCGCGACGGCGGCATCCCGGCCGCGCCGGGGTGGCAGGCCGAGCCGGTCGCGCTGGAGGACCTGGTGCTGGCGTACCTGCGCCGGCCGGGCGGGGTGAGCGCGGCATGACGTGGCTGATCTGGCGCCAGCACCGGACCGAGGTCTGCGTCCTGGGCGTGCTCGCCGGCCTGTTCGGCGCGGTGCTGCTCGTGCTCGGGACGCAGGCCCACGACCTGTTCCCCGGCGGTCCCGCCACGTGCGCGGGAGAGGCCGGTGCCACCGACGCGTGCACGGCCGCGTTCCGCCGGCTCGACGACCGGTACGGCTTCGTCGAGAACCTGCTGGCGGCCTTCTACGTGGTGCCCGTCGTCATCGGCGCGTTCCTCGGCGCGCCGCTGCTCGCCCGCGAACTGGAGGACGGCACCTGGCAGCTCGCCTGGACGCAGGCCGTGCCGCGGATGCGCTGGCTCACGGCCAAGCTCGTGGCGCTGGCCGGCGTGACCGCCGCGCTCACCGGGGCGTTCACCGCGGTGCTCACCTGGTTCCGGCAGCCGTTCGACGCGTGGGAGGGGCGGTTCCAGTACGACTCCTTCGACCTGCAGGGCCTCGTCCCGGTGGCGTACGCGCTCTTCGCGTTCGGCGTGGCCACCGCCGCCGGGGCGCTCCTGCGGCGCAGCCTGCCCGCGTTCGGCGTGGCGTTCGGGGCCTTCCTCGCCGCCCGGATGGGAGTGGCGCTGCTGGCCCGCCCCTCCTACGCCACACCGCTCACCGCGCTGGAGCCGATCCCCACCGCCGGTGCGAAGGAGCGCGGGCCGGGGTTCGCCGACTGGACGGTCGAGCAGGGCTACGCGGACGCCGCCGGGCGCAGGGTGTCCTCGGCCGAGTACCACGACCTGGAAGCCGCCGCGGACCGGGCGGGCACCCCGCTCGGCCAGTTCCTGCACGCGCAGGGCTTCCAGCGGGTGCGGGTCCACCACCCGGCCGACCGGTTCTGGACGTTCCAGCTGATCGAGACGGCCCTGTTCGTCACGGTCGCGGCGGTCCTGATCGGTGTGGTGGTGTGGCGGGTGCGGCGGCGCATCCTCTAGCCGTGCCAACGGCTTCCCGCGTTCGACTCGAACGCCGTCGAAGATGCCCGTCTGCTTGACGCCCCTGCAGTCCGCCGCCACTGTCGGGTGGCGAAGATCGGCGCGTCGGACCGGGCGGGAGCAGCTGTGGTGGGAAGTCGGAGACGGCGAGGAGCACGACCGGTGACCGCCGGCGGCGCGGTGGCGTCGCTGGTGGCGGCGATGTTCCTCGTCCAGGGCGCCCCGAACGCCGTGGCGGCGGCCGACGGGCCCGCGCTGGCGGTGGACGTGTCCGCCGCCCGGCACGCGATCAGCCCGGACATCTACGGCCTCAACGGGGGCGACCCGGCGTTCAACGCCGAGATCGGCCAGTCGGTCGCGCGCTGGGGCGGCAACGCCTCCAGCCGCTACAACTTCAAGAACCACACCTACAACACCGGCAGCGACTGGTTCTTCGAGAACATCGTCGCCGACGAGCAGCACACCCTGGAGTGGATGGTCGGGTCCAGCCTCGACCGGGGGATCAAACCGGTCGTCACCGTGCCGATGTCGGGCTGGGTGGCCAAGGACTCGCCGTCCGCGCACCCGTTCGCCTGCGGGTTCCCGGCCACCCGTTTCCCCGCGCAGGACCGGTTCGACGAGTGGGACCCGAACTGCGGCAACGGTCAGCTCGACGGGAAGGACCTCACCGGCGCGGTGCCCGAGGACACGTCGGTCCGGGCGGGCGCGGCCTTCGCCGGCGAGATGGTCGCGCACCTGGTGGACCGGTACGGCACGGCGGCGCAGGGCGGCGTGCCGATCTACGAGCTCGACAACGAGCCCGTGCTCTGGTCCAGCACGCACCGCGACGTGCACCCCGAGCCCGTCTCGTACGACGAGCTCGGCGGCAAGGGCACGGCGACCGCCGCGGCGATCAAGGCCGCCGACCCCGGCGCGGCGGTGCTCGGGCCGTCGGGCTGGGGGTACTGCGAGTGGGTCGCGTCCGGTGTGGACGGCTGCGGGCCGGGCGCCGACGCGGCCGCGCACGGCGGGCTCAACCTGTCGCAGTGGTACCTCAAGAACATGAAGGACTACAGCGACGCGCACGGTGGAAAGCGCTATCTGGACTACTTCGACCAGCACTTCTACCCGCAGATCGGCGGCGGCAAGGACCCCGAGTCCAACGCGTTGCGGCTGCGGTCGGTGCGCTCGCTGTGGGACCCGACCTACGTCGAGGAGTCCTGGATCGGGCCGGGCGGGGTCAACGCGCCGCCGCTGCAGTTCATCCGCACGATGAAGTCGTGGATCGCGCAGTACAACCCCGGCACGAAGACCGCCATCACCGAGTACAACTGGGGCGCCCTCGACGACATCAACGGCGCGCTGGCCCAGGCCGACGTCCTCGGGATCTTCGGGCGGGAGGGCCTCGACCTCGCGACGATGTGGGGTGAGCCCGAACCGACCGATCCGGGCGCGTACGCGTTCCGGATGTACCGCAACTACGACGGTTCGGGCGGGCGGTTCGGCGACGTCAGCGTGTCGGCGACCTCGGCCGACCAGGGCCGGCTGTCGGTCTACGCCGCGCAGCGCTCGGCCGACGGCGCGCTGACCGTCGTGGTGGTCAACAAGACCGGCGACGAACTGACCTCGCCGCTGTCGGTCGCCGGGTTCGACGCCACCGGCACCGCGCAGCGCTTCACCTACGGACCGGCGAACCTGGGCGCCATCGTGCGCGGCGAGGTGCCGGTGGACGACGGGCGCGTCGACGCGGCGTACCCGGCGAACTCCATCACGCTGCTGGTCCTGCCGCCGGCGGGGTGCTCGGTGACCGTGCACGTCAACGGCGAGTGGGGCACGGGGCACGTCGCGACGGTGACGGTCACCAACGACCGCCGCACGGCGCTGACCGGCTGGCGGGTCGGCTGGACGTGGCCCGCCGGTCAGCAGATCACCACCTCGTGGGGCGCGACCGTGCGGCAGGACGGCGCGCGCGTGGTCGCCGCGAACGCCGGCTGGAACGGCTCGGTGGGTGCGCGGGGCAGCACCAGCTTCGGTTTCCAGGCCACCGGGGCACCGCCGCCGACGGCGCTGACCTGCACCCCTGCCTGAGCGCGGTCAGTCGGTCAGGGCGGTCGCCGGGCGCGGGCAGTTCGTCCGCGCCTCGGCGGTGTCGCGGATGCGGTTCACCCAGTCCCGCAGGCCGGCGTCGAGGCTCGCCTGGCTGCCCGGGACGTCGGCCTCGACGGGAGCGCCGGCCCACGACTCCTCGGTGGTGACGAGAACGCCGCCGCGCACGGGCTTGAACGTGAACAGGTGGACGCCGTCGATGCCGTTGACCGGCGCGGCCCACGCGGTGCACACCTGCGGTGAGACCGCCGTGACGGTCGAGGTGACCGTCATGTTCTGCGGCGACCAGGTGAAGGTCGAGCCGGGCCGCAGGGGGCCGGGCGTGTTCTTGCTCGCCGGGGTGATCTCGGGGATCCAGCCGGACCAGGCGTCGATGTCGGTGTGCAGCCGCCAGAGGGTGGCGACGGGCGCCTTGACGAGCACGCTCGCCTTGCTGATGACCGGGGCGGTCTTGTCGACCGTGACGCCGCGGCACACCTCGTGGCCGCGGGTGGCGGGTCGCGCGTCGTCCGCCGCGGCGACCGGCGTGGTGGCCAGGGTGGCCGCCGCGCCGAGCACGGCGATGCCGGCGCAGCGCAGGAACGTGGACTTGGGGTTCATCGGGGTTTTCCTCACCTGGTGGGCACTTCGTCTCGTACGGCTCGATCGTGCCCAGCCGGGAGGTGGCCCCACATCGGCAACGTGTGCCGAGATCCGGATGCCTACGTCTCAGCCGGTCGGTTCGGTCGACGGGAGCGGGCACCTTCCGCCGGGCGTGGTCAGCAGCTCGAAGTGCCACATCTCGTTGGCGTAGGCCTGGCACAGGCCGTGCTCGGCGCCGAAGCGGACGAGCCAGTCCGCGGCGTCGGTCGGACCGATGTCGATCGCCTTGCCCGTCACGTGGTTCGACTTCTCCGGCGGCTGCACCCACCGCCGCGCCTCCTCCTCGCTGCGGTAGCGGGCGATCGCCTCGTCCAGCAGGCGTTGCTGGTACTCCCGGCTGCGCCAGCCCGAGGTCACCCTCAGCTCCACACCGCGCGCACGGGCGTCGACCGCCGCCTTCCGCACCGCGGCCAGCAGCGCGGGGTCGAGGTTCGCGAGGGCGGGATGGGCGCTGTCGTCCAGCGAGATGCTTCCGTTGCCCGGAATGCTGCCGTCTCCGGCGACGCGCCCCGAGGTGGACGGGCCTCTGCCCGGCTCCACTCCCCCTGACCGGCCGTCCCCCGGCGCGCACGCGACCGCCAGCACGGCGATCACGGACGCTGTCCAGAAGCGTTGGCCGAGGCTCCTTCTCGTCACGCGCACGTGCTGTCCTCCCTGCGGTCCGGCGACACCACCGAGCCTGCGGGACCGGTGTCAGCGGCCCGTGCGCGGAATGTCCCCGTTGTGCAACAGGTCCTCGACGGCGTTGATCTGGAACCGGTCCGGTCTTCGTCGCTCCATTCGAGACGGAAGCCCCGGCGCAGTAGGCCGAACAGTCGCTGCACGTCGTGAAATCGTTCTCATAATGGAGAGGGTGATCAGCACACAGCCCGGCCGCCCGGGCGTACCGCTGCTCGACCGCATCCGCCGCGGGCTCCTCGGAGACGATGCGGTGCTCGACGGCCCCTACGGGCCGCGGAGGATCGTCTACGCGGACTACACCGCGTCGGGCCGGGCCCTGGACTTCGTCGAGGACTTCGTCCGCGCGCAGGTGCTGCCCCGCTACGCCAACACCCACACCGAGAGCTCCGGCACCGGCCGCCACACCACGGGGCTGCGGGAGCAGGCCAGGCTGCTCATCCGCGACTCGGTCGGCGGGACCGACGACGACCTCGTGATCTTCTGCGGCTCCGGGGCGAGCGCCGCGATCAGCAAGCTGGTCGGGATCCTGGAGATCCGGCTGCCCGCCGGCCTGGACGAGAGGTACTCGCTCGCGGACCGCATCCCGCTCGCCGAACGGCCGGTCGTGTTCGTCGGGCCGTACGAGCACCACTCCAACGAGCTGCCCTGGCGCGAGTCCCTCGCGGACGTCGTGGCCATCGGCGAGGACGACCGCGGCCAGGTCGACCTCGCCGAGCTGCGCCGGCAGCTGGTCCGCCACGCCGACCGGCCGCTGCGGATCGGCAGCTTCTCCGCCGCCTCCAACGTGACCGGGGTGCTGACCGACACCGACGCGATCGCCGCGCTGCTGCACGAGCACGGCGCACTGTCCTTCTGGGACTACGCGGCGGCCGGGCCGCACGTGCCCATCCGGGTGCGGGAGAGCGCGCCCGGACGCGGCGACCACAAGGACGCCATCTTCCTGTCACCGCACAAGTTCGTGGGCGGCCCGCAGACCCCCGGCGTGCTGGTGGTGCGCCGCGGCCTCGTCACGAACCGGGTGCCGACGGCTCCGGGCGGCGGCACGGTGGCGTTCGTCGGCCCGCAGGGCCACCACTACCTGGACGACCCGGTGGCGAGGGAGGAGGGCGGCACGCCCGCGATCGTCGAGTCCATCCGTGCCGGCCTGGTGTTCGCGCTCAAGGACGCCGTGGGCACCGACGTGATCCAGGAGCGCGAGGACCGGCTGTGGAGGCACGTCCTGGCCGCGTGGGAGGACGAGCCCGGCATCGAGATCCTCGGCGACCACCGCGCCGCCCGGTTGTCGATCGTGTCGTTCCTCATCCGGTCCGGCGGCCAGTTCCTGCACCACGACTTCGTCGTCGCGGTGCTCAACGACCTGTTCGGCGTCCAGTCCCGCGGCGGGTGCTCGTGCGCCGGGCCCTACGGCCACCGGCTGCTGGGGATCGACACCGAGCGGTCCGACGCCTTCCACCGCCACGTCACCGCCGGCTGCGACGGGCTCAAGCCCGGCTGGGTGCGGCTCAACCTCAGCTACTTCCTCACCGACGACGTCCGCGACTACCTCGTCGAGGCGGTGCGGCTGGTCGCCCGGTACGGCCACCGCCTGCTGCCCGACTACACCTTCGACCCGCGGACCGGGCGGTGGCGCCACCGCGCTCCGGTGCCGAGTGCGGAGCTGCCCGACCTGCGCGCCGCACTCGGCGCGCACTTCCCGCAGGCCCGTGCCGACGTCGCCCTGGCGACGCAGCTGGAGAACGCCCGGCGCCTGCTCGCCGCACGCCCGGACGCGGTCGACGGCGGTCCCACCGGCCTGCCGGAGGACTTCGAGGGGTTGCGCTGGTTCGTCCTGCCGCCGGGCTGCCTGGTGCGGTGACCGAGCCCGTGGAAGTTCTCCGGGTACGGCGCGCAGCTCGCGATCGAACGCGCGGCCGCAGAGTCGGTGCGGCAGGTCTCGGCGACGGTGCCGGAGCACGAGTTCGACGCGGCGGTGCTCGCGCACGCCGAGCGGCTGCTCCTGTTCGGCGCCGGGTGGTCGGGGCCGACGGCCGGCGCCTGCCCGCTCTTCAGCCACACCGGCGCCACGCGCACCACCCCCGACGCCGCGGCACGGACGCGCGAGGCGGCTCGTGGCGGACTGACGGGGTCAGCGGTGCAGGACCTCCCGGTCCAGCCAGTCCTCCAGGCCGCGTTCGGCCGACTCCCGGAACGACCGGGTGTCGACGTTGTCGGCGTGCAGCTCGTAGACCGGGATGCCGGCGGCACGCAGCGCGCGGTTCGTGAAGTAGCTGCCCCTGGCGTCGTCGGAGACCAGGTGCACCACGCCGTCGACGCCGTGCAGCCTCGCCTCCTTGACGTACCACTCGCTCGACCACGGCGGCGTGTAGAGCTGGTCGGTGAAGGCGGCGAACCGGGCCGCGAGCGTCCGCAGCGGGTCGTCGCCGTAGCGCGGGTACCCGTCGGCCGCGATCGCCAGGTACATCGACCACACGAAGACGGCGCCGTGGCGCTGCTCGAACCTGCGGTAGAAGTCCATGTCGTACCAGAGGCCGCGGCCGATCCACATGAGCCGGACCCGTTCGTCCTCGCACACCGCCGCACCCGCCTCGACGCGTTCTGCCACCTCCTCGTAGAAGCGCCGTGCGGCGTCGCGCGCCCACTCGGTGCCCCGGTGCCACTGCGGGATCATGACGCTCGGGATGCTGTCCGTGACGGCCAGCGGGCTGGGCCTGGTGCGGGCGATGAGGTCGCGGGTGCGCCTGTTCCACTCCGCCTGCTCGTTGACCAGGTCGAGGACCCGGCGCAACGCGCGTTCGCTGAACACCCGGCCGGTCGTCGTCTCCAGGAACCGCACCAGGTTGTGCAGCTCGGCCTCCATCAGGTCGAGCCGCGCCGTGCCGACCGCCTTCTCCCAGTCGTGCGGCATCAGCTCCCACCAGTTGACCGGGACGGTGTTCTCGGCGGCGCTCTCCAGGGCGTAGTAGGTGATGCCGGGCTGGCTGCCCCAGACGTCGAAGATCTTGCGGCCGCCGTCGCCCACCGTCTCGGCGAGCACGATCGTGGGCCGCGGCAGGCCGCCCCACGGCGCCAGGTGCGGCTCCGGGTCGAACAGGGACGCGAGCGAGAGCGAGCTGTACTGCTCGGTGTGGTCTGGGTAGCCGCGCTCGCGCAGCAGCTCCAGGTGGTGCGGCGCGCGCTGCTTGGCCGCCACCACCGACGCCCACCACTGGTTGACCACGTACGGGATGCCCATCGCGCGGAAGATCTCCTGCGGCGCGTCGGCGTTCACCAGCGCGAGCGGGCCTCCGGCGGCGGCGGACTTCTGCAGGTCGCGGAACCACTCGCGCTGGTGGCGGGTCGCCTCGGTGGCGGAGGCCAGCAGCTTCTCAGCCAACGAACACCTCCGACAGGTCGATCGAGCCGTACTCCTGGCGGTCGAACAGCACGGCCGGGATCCCGTGCGGACGCAGCGCTTCCCGTTGCGCCGGGAAGTCCCACGGCGGGGCGTCGTCGTTGCGCCGCACGTAGGACACGACCAGTTCGGCGCCGCAGTCGGCCGCCGCCTGCGCCGTGTGGGCAGCACGAGCCGCGATGGACGCGCGGGCGGCCGTGGGGCCGTTGTACTGGTAGCGCTCGACCAGCGCGGCGAGCGTCGGTTCGCCCACGAGCCGGGTGGCGAGCAGGTCCCCCCAGTCGTGGTCCTCCCCGACCACGACGCTGCCGAGCTCCTCGAGCGACCGGTACACGTCCGGGTTGTCGTGCGAGCTGCCGGTGAGGAACACCCGCCGTCCAGTATGGACGTCCACATCGGACTGGAGCAGGCCGCGCAGCAACCGGTTGTGCTCCACCACCGGCAGGACGGCGCCGAACGCCGCCAGCGCCTGCACACCGGTCAGCCGCAGGTCCCTGCGCAGCGCGGACACCGCGCGCCACAGCTCCCGCCGCACGTCGTGCAGCGTGATCGCCGACGCGATCCTCGGTGCGGTGAGGCGGGTTCCGGTCCACCGCTCCAGCACGGCGACCAGCTCGGCGAAGCGGGCCCGGTTGTACCGGGTGGTCGTCCAGTGCGGCAGGTGCAGCACGTCGACGAGGCAGGTCTCGGGCAGCCCCAGGCCCGGGTCGAGCCGGCGCAGCTCCCGTACCGCGTAGAACAGCCGCAGCGAGGCCTCGCAGTCCCGCGACACCAGCAGCCGGTCGAGCCGGCCGTACTCCCCCGCCAGCAACCGGGTCAGCACCGACAGCGCCGCCGGGTCCACCCCGCGGCCCAGGTAGGTCTCCCCCGCCGTGACGTCCGCGCCCGGCAGGCCCGCGAGCCGCACCGGCAGCGCGCCCGCCGCGGTCACGAGCTCGACCGGGACGTCCTGGCCGACGCAGCCGATCACGAGACCGTCCCAGTCGGCCGGGTACCGCCGCTCGTAGTGCTCGACGAGGCGCTGCAGCGGGGTGCCCATGCTCAGATGACCCCGTCCGCGCGCAGCGAGGCGAGCCGGTCGCCGCTGTAGCCGAGCAGCTCGCCGTACACCGGGTCGTTGTGCTCGCCGAGCGCCGGGGCGGGCCGGTCGAACCCGGCGTCGGCGCCCGAGAAGACGATCGGCACGCCGGTGGCGGAGATGTCCGCGGTCGCGCCGTGGACCGGGTGGGCCAGTGCGACCACCTCGCGGCGCGCGCGGACCAGCGGGTCCCGCACGGCCTCGGCCGGTTCGCGCACCTCGGCCGCGGGCACGCCGTTGCCGACGAGCAGCGCCACCACCTCGGCCCGCCGCCGCCCGGCCGTCCACCGCCCGATCAGCTCGTGCAGCACGCCCGCGTTCGCGACCCGCGCGTCCCTGGTGGCGAACCGCGGGTCCGCCGCGAGCGCGGGGTCGCCCATGGCCTGGAACACCCCCGCGGCGAACCGGTCGGTCGGCCCGCACAGGGCGAGCCACCCGTCCACCGCCTCGAACAACCCGAACGGTGCGAGCCGCGGCACGTGGGAACCGGTGCGCTGCGCGAGACCGACGGCGGCGTAGGCGTCGAACGGCTCGCACGCGACCAGCGACGTCAGCGCGCCGAGCATCGAGACGTCCACGTGCTGACCGGCGCCGGTGCGGTCGGCCTGCACGACCGCGGCCAGCGTGCCGATCACCGCGAACAGCGGCGCGACCAGGTCGCCGACCGGCAGGCCGTTGCGGACCGGGTCGTCGCCCTCGCGCCCGGCGGTGCCCATGATCCCGGACAGCGCCTGGACGATCGTGTCCATCGCCTTGGCGGGCCCGCCCTGCGCCCCGAACCCGCTGATCGACGTGTAGACCAGCCGCGGGTTCACCGCCAGCATCGCCGCGGGGCCGATGCCGAGCCGCTCCGTCACGCCCGCGCTGTAGTTCTCGACCAGCACGTCGGCGTGCCGCACCAGGTCGGTCAGGACGTCACGCCCACCGGGGTGCTTGAGGTCGAGCGTCACGCTCTCCTTGTTGCGGCCCCGCAGCAGCATCGACACCGACACGTCGTCGGCGTGCACGCGCCCGAGACCGAGGCCGTCCCTGCCGAGGTACGGGGCGTTGCCCCGCGAGGAGTCCCCGCCCGTGCGCGGGTTCTCCACCTTGATCACCCGTGCGCCCAGGCCCCCGAGCACCAGGGTGGCGTACGGCCCGGCGAGCGCCGTCGTGAGGTCGACGACCGTCCGCCCGGCGAGCGGCTGCTCTGCCACCTGCGCACCTCCTCGGTCACGACCGGCGCGTCCGGTGACGGCCGGTGTCCCACCTCTACACTGGCCGATCGTGACGGCCACGCCGCGATCCGCCGCCCAGCGCGGTCCTCGCTCCGACCTGCTGCCCCGGCAGCAGCACGGCGGCGCGCCGCAGCACCTGCTCATGACGCTCTACGCGGACTACTGGCTCTCCACCGACGGCTGGGCGTCGTCGGCCGCGCTGGTCCGCCTGCTGGCCGAGTTCGACATCACCGGGACCAGCGGGCGCGCGGCCCTGAGCCGGTTGTCCCGGCGCGGCATGATGAACGTGCACCGCCACGGCCGCCGCACGTTCTACGGCGTCGAGGGCGCCGCCGCCGCGACGCTGGCCGACTCGGTGCGCAAGGTCCTGTCGTTCGGCGTGACGTCCGAGCCGTGGGACGGCATGTGGACGACCGTCGCGTTCTCCGTCCCCGAGGAGCAGCGCGAGATCCGCCACCAGCTGCGCACCCGGCTGCGCTGGCTCGGGTTCGCGCCCATCTTCGACGGCTTCTGGATCTCCCCCACCGCCTCCGCCGGCGACACCGTGCACGAGCTGGACGTCCTCGGGGTGACGAGCGCGGTCGTGCTGCGCACCGACGGCGCGGCCGGGGGACGGCCGCTGACCGAGGCGTGGGACCTCGACGAGGTGCGCGGCCTCTACGACGAGTTCATCGCCACCACCGCGCCGCTCGCGGACCGGGTCCGTGCGGGCGCGGTCACCTCCGCCGAGGCCCTGGTGTGCCGCACGCAGGTGATGGACGAGTGGCGCACGTTCCGCTGGAAGGACCCCGGCCTCCCGGCCGCGCTGCTGCCCGGGGACTGGCCGCGCGACACGGCGCGCGCGTTGTTCGCGGAGGTGTACGACGGGCTCGGGCCGCTGGCCGAGCACCGCGTCCGGCAGATCGTGCTCGAGTCGGACCCCGACGACGCCGGTCTGGTGCGCCACCACACGACCAGCCGCGTTCCCTGACCTCCGGGGGACCTGCCGCATGCGCACTCCCCCTTCAACGTCCCAGGTCACGGCCGACGAACGCGACTTAACTAGACTCCTAGAGCACCACCCGCAACGAGAAGTGTCAAGCATTTGGGTTCGCTCTATCCGGTGCCTCTTCCGAGCATGCGTCCGCATGCGTTGCAGCAGCGGCAGAACTCGCTCAGAAGACAGCTGGTGCTGTGACGATCGGCAGCAGAACTGTACGATGACCCCATGACCGCCGCTTCTCCCGACGTTCCCGCGCTCCCACGGTTGCAGTCCGGCGGCAGTCCCCAGCACCTGCTCCTCACACTGCTCGGCGACTACTGGTACGGGCAGCGCGCGCCCCTGCCCTCGGCCGCGCTCGTGGCGCTGCTCGGCGAGTTCGGCATCACCGGGATCAGCGCGCGGGCGACGCTGAGCAGGCTCTCCCGCCGCGGGCTGCTGGAGCTCTCGCGGGTGGGCCGGCACACCTACTACGCGCTGAGCGACCGCGCGGCGCGCGTGCTCGAGGACGGGCTGCGCCAGATCGTGGCGTTCGGCGCGTCGGAGGAGCCGTGGCCGGGGACGTGGACGGTCGCGGTGTTCTCGGTGCCCGAGGACCAGCGGGACCTGCGCCACGCCCTGCGCACACGGCTGAGCTGGCTCGGGTTCGCGTCCCTGTTCGACGGCGTGTGGGTCTCGCCGCACGACCGGGTCACCGAGATCACCAGCGTGCTGGCCGAGCTCGGCATCGACTCCGCCGCGGTGCTGCGCGCGGAGGTGGCCGACGGCAGCCCGCTGGGCGGCGACCCCCTCAACGCCTGGGACCTCGACGCGCTGCGCGCCCGCTACGACGCGCTGATCGACGAGTACTCGGCGGTGCGGGCACGGCTCGCCGCGGGTCTGGTCGGCACGGCCGAGGCCCTCGTGGTGCGCACCGCGCTCATGGACGCCTGGAACCGGTTCCCCGGCCTCGACCCCGGCCTGCCGTCCGCGCTGCTGCCGCAGCCGTGGCCGCGGGCGCGGGCCAGGGCGCTGTTCACCGAGCTCTACGACGACCTCGCGCTGCTCGCCGAGCAGCGCGTGAAGCAGGTCGTCGGCCAGTACGACGAGGACGTGGCCGCCCTGGTGCGCGGGCACGGCAGTGACTACGCGGGCTGAGCGCGGAGCTCCCGGCCCACGCGCGGCAGGACGACCTCGTCCCCGTCCCAGGCGAACTCCGCGGCCAGGCCCGCCCGTTCCCCGATGCCCCGCACGTACTCGGCGACGGCCTCCCCGCCGTCCGCACGCGCCACCGGCACCGGTCTGCCCCGCCCGTCGATCCGGCACGGCACGAACCCCGCCGAGACCAGGCCGGTGCGGCCGAAGCGGCAGACGGCGATGACGGTGTTCCTGCTCTCCGGGTGGAACGGGTAGAACGGCATGTCCGGGTCCGGCGCGAACGCGTACAGCTCGACGCGTCTGCGCGCCCACTCGGCCCGTTCGGCGTTGTCGCCGCCGGTCGGGGTGAGCGCGCGGGTGACGGTCACGAAGTTGCCGAGGCCGTGGAAGACCGGCCGCCCGCGGTAGACCTCGATGCCGCGCATGATGTGCGCGTGGTGGCCGAACACGGCGTGCGCCCCCGCGTCGATGGCGGCGTGCGCGACCGGTTGCTCGTACATCGCCAGCACCGCGGGCGTGTGGCCCACTCCCTTGTGCATGGACACGGTGACGACGTCCACTTCGGACGCCAGCGCCCGGATGTCGGCGGCCATCGCGGCCAGGCCTGCCGGGTCCGCGAACGTGTAGACGCTCGGCGGCCCGCCGGGGGTGGCGTGGTCCAGCTCGTAGTGCGTGAGCACCCGGACGTGCGCGCAGCCGGCCTTGCGCGAGGTCGCCCACGACTCGCGCGGGCCGACGAGGTTGTAGCTCAGCACGCCGATCCGCAGCCCGCCGCGCTCCAGCACGGCCGGCCGGCGTGCCGCGGCGAGGTCCGGTCCCGCGCCCGCCGTCACGAGTCCGGCGGCACGCGCGTGGGCGATCGTGTCCACCACACCGGTCTCGCCCGCGTCGTAGACGTGGTTGCCCGCGAGGGTGACCACGTGGAAGCCCGCGTCCGCCAGCGCCGCGAGCCCGGCCGGGTCGGCGGGCGGCGCGGGGACGTCCGTGCTGACCTGGACGTCCGTCGTGCTGTGCGGCACCTCGACGTGGCCGATCACCAGGTCGCCGCGCGCGAGGGCGGGCGAGGAGGGCACGAGGAAAGATGCCGGGTCCGGTTCGTCGAGGATGAGGTCGCCGACCGACAACACGGTCACCACGTCAGACACGGGTACCCCTCTCCCGCGCGGTGCCGTGCGCCTGGGTGTAGCGCGACAGGAACGCGCGCAGCCGGTCCGGCCTGTCGTCGGCGAGCACGTCCGCGACGGGTCCCTGGTCGACGATCCGGCCGCGGTCCATGAACACGAACCGGTCGGCGACCTCCAGCGCGAAGGCGATCTCGTGCGTGACGATGACCATGGTCAGCCCGGCGGCCGCCAGGTCCCGGACCACGGTCAGCACCTCGTCGACCAGTTCCGGGTCGAGCGCGCTGGTCGGTTCGTCGAGCAGCATCACGCGCGGCCGGGTCGCCAGGGCCCGCGCGATCGCCACCCGTTGCTGCTGGCCACCGGAGAGCTGCCGCGGGTGGGCGTCGGCCTTGTCCGCGAGCCCGACCCTGCCGAGCAGCTCCAGGGTGCGGTCCCGGGCCTGCTCCCGGCTGCGGCCGTGCACCCGCACCTGGGCCTCGCTGATGTTGCGCGCCACCGTCCAGTGCGGGAAGAGCTGGAACTGCTGGAAGACCATGCCCATGCGGCGGCGTTGTTCCGCGACCCGGCGCGGCGGCAGCGGACGCAGCCGTCCGCCGGCGAACTCGTGGCCGAGCAGCTCGCCGTCGAGGTACAGGGCTCCGCTGTCGATCGGCTCGAGCTGGTGGACGCACCGCACGAGCGTGGACTTGCCCGAGCCCGACGGCCCGATGACGGCGACGACCTCCCCCTGGCCCACGTCGAGGCTGACCCCGTCGAGCGCCGCGTGGTCGGCGAAGCTGCGCCGGATGTTCCGGACGCTCAGCACCGGCACATCCGTCATGCGAGCCACTCCCCCCGCGACGAGCGCTGCCCCCGGCCGAACCGGCGTTCGAGCCGTTGCTGAGCGAAGGACAGCGCGGTGACCACGACCAGGTACCAGAAGCAGGCGACGATCAGCATCGGCACGATCTGGTAGGTCTGGTTGTAGACGGTCTGCACCGCGTGCAGCAGGTCGGTCATGGCGATGACGCTCACCAGCGACGTGCCCTTGAGCAGCGAGATGAACTGGCTGCCGCTCGGCGGGATGATCACCCGCATCGCCTGCGGCAGCACCACCCGCAGGAACGTCTGGCCGCCGGTGAAGCCCATGGCCAGCGCCGCGTCGCGCTGACCGGGGTCGACCGAGAGGACGCCCGCGCGGACGATCTCCGCCATGTACGCGGCCTCGTGCAGCGTGAGGCCGATCAGCGCGGCCGTCAGGGGCGTGATCAGGTCGTTGGTCGGCCACGACCCGAACGTCGGCCCGAACGGGACGCCGATCGACAGCCGGGGCAGCAGGTAGGCCAGGTTGAACCAGAAGAGCAGCTGCACCAGCGGCGGGATGCTGCGGAACAGTCCGATGTAGAGCGTGCACACCCACCGCACCGGCCCGAAGTCCGCGAGCTGGCCCAGCGCGAGCAGCACGCCCAGCGCCGACCCGGCGAGCATGGCGACGACCGTGAGCAGGACCGACATCCCGAGACCCGCCAGCACGTCGGGGTCGAACAGGTACTCGGCGACCACCGGCCACTCGAACCGGTCGTTGTGCGTGACGAACCACGCGACCTGGAACGCGAGGACGGCGAGGAGCGCGCCGGCCAGCCAGCGCCACGGCCTCGGCCGCGGTCGTGCCGTGGCTACGTCGACGTCCGGCAGGTCGCCGGTCGCGGGCGCGGCGGTCGCGGTCACCGGCCGGCCGCCGTGTTGAGCTCGGGCTTGTCGACCTTCACGTTCTCCAGGCCGTACTGCTTCATGATCCGGTCGTACTCGCCGTTGGCGAAGATCTCCTGGAACGCCTGGTGCATCACCGGTCCGAGGCCGCTCGACTTCGGCACCAGCATGGCGAGCTTGTCGACACCGGCCCCCTGCTCGTCGGTCTGCTTGACGTAGGTGAAATCGTTCTTCGCGGCCTCCAGCGCGTCGATCGCGGCGCTCTCGGTCATGCCCGCCGCGTCGGCCCGGCCGGACTTCGCGGCGAGGATCGTGCCGTTGGTGTCGGCGAAGCCGATGAACTGCACGGCCGGCTTGCCCGCCTTCACGCACCAGTCCGTGAGCCGGACGACCTGGTCCTGGATGATGCTGCCGGAGATGGCGGCGACGCGTTTGCCGCACAGGTCGTCGCTCGCCCTGATCGAGCCGGAGCCGGACTTCGGGACGAGGTAGGCGGTCCGCGTGACCATCCAGACGACGGCGTCGAACTGCTTCTCCCGTTCCGCGGTGTCCTTGACCGGGCCGTTGAAGGCGTCGTAGCGGCTCGACAGCATGCCGGACAGCGCGGCGGGCAGGCCGGACACGACGGTCATCTCCATGCGTACGCCCAGCACCTCGCCCAAGGCCTGCTGCAGGTCGTGGTCGAGGCCGGTGACCGCGCCGCCGCCGGGGGCGACGACCCGGTACGGCGGGTGGGAGTCGCCGGCGAAGCGGATCACCCCGGCGTCCTTGAACTGCTGCGGGAGCGCGTCGTGCTTGCTCCCGGCCTGCTCGCCACCGGCGCCGGGCGCCGCGTCCGGGGAACCGCCCCCGCAGCCGGACGCGGCGATCACCACCGCGGCCAGCACGGGGAGGAGTGGTCTACGAGACTTGAGCATCAGTGCTCCCGCCGTCGCTTGAACCGCATTTGGATTACGGTCGTGAAGAATAGTGTCTTATGTCAGCCCCCGGTCGTGTCAAGGCCGACTCCTGTTTCAACACGGCCGCCGTGGCGGCGGGTGCCCGTCAGCCCGCGTAGGGCCTGCTGAAGCGCGGTGGGGTGTGGTCGACGTACCGGCCGTCACCGGCCTGCGCGTTCAGGGCGCGGGGGGAGACGTCCGGCCAGCGGCCCGTGCTCAGCCGCTGCCGCATCTTCTCGATCGCCGCGACCTGCTCCCCCACCGTGAACGTGCAGTGCCCGGCCGTCCGCACGTACGTCTGGCGGACCAGCGCCCCGTTGCCCGCGCGGCGGGCCAGCTCCTCGTAGGACTGCTGCTGCGCCACCGTGGAGATCTGGTCGCCGATGGCGTTGACCGTGAGCACCGGCACCCGCACGTCACCGGTGAACACGACGCCCTCGGCGAACCGGGCGACGGCGGCGGGGTCGGCGGCCACCCGCGGCGCGGCGGCCAGCGTCCGCAGGTCCGCCACCAGGTCCAGACCGGCCTCGGCGTACAGCCGCAGCACGGCGAGCTGATGACTCGGCTCGGCCAGCGCGAACTGGCGGCCGTAGTCGACCGCGGTGTTCCACGACGGGTTGCCGCCCGTCACCTGCTCGATCGCGCGCCTGCTGCTCATCGCCTGCCCGATGTACGGCAGCGGCCCGCCCGCGAGCGCCAGGTGCATGCCGTTCTCGATCCCCGCCGAGTCCCACCACGCGGGCACGGGCGTCGTGGTGCCGTCCGCCGCGAGCCCCCAGCCGGGGAGCTGGCCGATGGTGGACGCGAGCGCGATGCGCGCCCGTCCCCCCGCGGTGGCCTGGGCGCCGGCGAGAGCGGAGATCCACTGCTGCTGCGCCCCCGGCACGTCCGCCGGAATCCCCGTGACCGGCAGGGCGGAGTCGCGGAACAGCAACGTCTTCAGCGTGAACACCGTGTCGAGCTTCTGGTTCCACTGCCCGACCGACCCGCCGAGCCCGCCGCACATCGGCACGGCGGCGTCGAACCGGCCGGGGTGGACCTGCGCGGCACCCGCGGCCACGAACCCGCCCATCGACCGGCCCTGCGCGACCGCCCACCGCGCGGGGCCGAACGCCTCCTCGAAGCGGCCGAGCGCGGCGGCCTGGTTGTCGATCGCCTGGGCGATCCGCCAGCCGGTGACGGTCCTGGTCGTGCCGCCCACGGCGTAGCCCCGGCCGAGCAGGGCCGCGGTCAGCGGCGTGCCCAGTCCCCCGGCGGCGAAGTCCAGGTCGACGAGCACCACGCCGTTCCACCGCGCGGGCTTGGCGAACTGGTACGGGGTGCCGTCGGACAGCTGCCCGGACGCGCACGCCGCCGTGCCGAGGCACGGGACCACGTCCGGTGGAGCGGCACTCGCGGTGGCCGAGCCCGCCACGAGGGCCGACGCGGCCGCCAGGACGGAGGCCAGGGTGCGCACTGTGGACATCGGTGTCTCCAGTCTCGCCGGGCGTGCACCTTCGAGAGCAGAGCCATGATGTGCTCATCCGACAACGCCCGTCAATGATTGTGTCGAATGAAACCGGTTCGATGAGAACCGCAGCACGTTCCCGCCTGTCCGGGACGCGGGTGGGCTAGAACGAGATCATGAGTGCACGGATCACGGTCTGCCGGGGATGTTGCTGCGGCACCGAGCGCAAGCACCCGGACGTCGACCACGACCGCCAGCTCGCGCTGCTGCGCTCCCGGCTGGCCGCGGTGACGGTCGCCGACTGCCTGGACGCGTGCGAGGTGTCGAACGTGGTCGTCGTGCGCCCCAGCCCGGCCGCCCGCGCGACCGGTGCGCGAGCCGTGTGGGTCGGCTCGGTCCTGGACGACGAGGCCGTGCACGGTGTCGCGGACTGGGTCGACGCCGGCGGTCCCGGCCTCGCCGCTCCCCCGGCCGCGATCGCCGGCCTGATCGTCGCCACCCCCGGGAAGTGAGGGCGGTCACACTCGGGGGACGCCCGCCGGTGTCCGGACAAGTACCGGTGTGACCAAACCCCAGGAGCGCGCCATCGACGGCACCCCGCGGGACCACAGCCCCGACCAGGGCGACGCGGACCCCGCCGGCACGTTCGCCGCGCTCTTCGACACCCATGCCCCCGCCCTGCGCGGCTACCTCGCGGGCCGGGTCGGCCTCGACACCGCCGACGACCTGGTCGCGGAGACGTTCCTCGTCGCGCTGCGCCGGCGGGCCGACTACGACCCGGCCCAGGCGCCGGTGCGCGGCTGGCTCTACGGCATCGCGACGAACCTGCTGCGCAACCACGTCCGCCGGGAGCTGCGCGGCTACCAGGCCACCGAGCGGCTGTACTCGGAGACCGAGCACGGGCACGACGCGCGGGTGGCCGCGCAGGTCGACGCCCAGCGCCAGCTCGCCCGCGTCCTGCCGAGGCTGTCCGCCGGGGAACGGGACCTGCTGCTGCTCACGTCCTGGGCCGGCCTGGACCCGTCCGAAGTCGCGACCGCGCTGAAACTGCCTGCCAGCACGGTCCGCTCACGGTTGCACCGTGTGCGCACGAAGGTGCAGGCGATGCTGACAGGAGAAGAGTCATGACCGATCTGGACGAAGCCCTCGCCCTGCTGCACAGGGACGACCGGGAGAGCACGCGGTCGTTGCGGGACGTGCGCGCCAAGGTGCTCGAAGCCGCCTCGGGAAACGTGGTCCCGATGCGCCGCCGCAGGTTCATGCCCGTGGCGGTCGCCGCCGCCGCGGTGGCCGTGGTCGCCGCCGGTGTCGTGGTGGTGCAGGCCAACGACGCGGCGCCCCAGGCACCGCCCGCGGCGGCCCCGGCGAGTTCGGCCGCCGCGCCCACCAGCCAGGAGCGCACGGTGTCGAAGATGACGCTGGTGTCCGCGAAGGACGCGCTGACCGGCGCGGCGAGCCGGATCAAGACCACCGACCAGCCGGTGCCGCCCGGCAAGTACCGGCTGATCACCGAGACCGGCACCTACGGGCGGGGCGTGTCGTTCGGGTCGTCGGTCGACGACCCGCAGCCGTTGCGCGGCGGGACCTGGCTGCTCCCGCAGACGACGAAGACGTGGATCCCGTCCGACGTCACCGGTGAGTGGGTCAACCGGCGCGCGGTGACCGGCGAGCCGAAGTGGCTGGGCGGCAACGTCTCGCAGCAGGAGGCGGCGTACTCGCCGTCCGACACCGACACCGGGGAGCGCCGGGGTGCCTGCGGCGACTTCTTCCCGAAGTCGTCGCCGAAGAAGGTGTGCGGCGACCCGGCCGACTGGGACTCCCCCGCCTTCTACGCCGCGCTGCCGCGCGAACCGAAGGCCCTCTACGGCTGGCTGAGCACCGCCACGAGCGCCAAGGGCTCCACGCCGCAGGCCATGTTCGGCACGGCCACGGAGATCCTGCGGGCCGGTCTGATGCCCGCCGACCTGCGGGCCGAGTGGTACCGGGCGATCGCCAAGATCGACGGCGTCGTCCTGTCCGAGGGAGCCGTGACCATCGACGGCCGCACCGGCACCGGGATCACGCTCGCCGACAAGCTGCAGCGCACCGAGCTCGTCATCGACCAGGAGACCGGTGACTTCATCGGCCAGCGCACCCTCGTCGGCCCGGAGACCGACGAGACCTGGCTGCCGGAGGGCACGGTGACGATGTCGGTCGCCATCACCTCCACCGTGGTCGACAGCGTCAGCTGATCCACGTCGCGGGGCCGGAGGGCGCTCTGCCGTCCTCCGGCCCCGTCACGCGCACCCGGTCAGGGTGTGAGGGGCACCGGCGGCGGGCGCTCCACCGTGGTCGTCAGCTCGATCCGCCGCCCCTCACCGGCCGAGGCCAGCACCGCGGTCATCGTCTCGAGCACGTGCAGCGCGAGCTCACCGCCCGCGCGCGGGCCGCGCCGGTCGCCGGCCGCGACGAGGTCGAGCAGGCCGATCCCCCGCCCCGCACCCCGGTGGCCCGCGCTGGGGGCGAGGACCTCCCAGTCCGTGCCGCCGAGCGGGAAGAGACGGGTGTCGCCGTCGAAGTGGTTGGGGTCCGGGACGGCGAGCGTGCCGGTCTCGCCGTGCACCTCGATCGGCGCGGCGGTCGTGGCCACGCCGTCGAAACTGGTCGTGATGGTCGAGAGCGCGCCGTTGGCGTGTTCGAGCACGGCGGAGACGTGGGTGTCGACCTCGACCGGAACCCGCTCGCCCGCCCGCGGGCCCGACCCGATGACGCGCTCGGCGCGCAGGCGGCCGGCCGCGCCGATCACCGAGCGCACCGGGCCGAGCAGGTGGATCAGCGCGGTGAGGTAGTACGGCCCCATGTCCAGCAACGGACCGCCACCGGCGGTGTAGTAGAAGTCCGGGTTCGGGTGCCAGCGCTCGTGCCCCGGCGTGACCATGACGGCCGACGCGGAGATCGGGTGCCCGATGAGCCCGCCGTCGATCGCCGCCCGCGCGGTCTGCGTGCCCGTGCCGAGCACGGTGTCCGGCGCGCACCCGAGGCGCACCCCGGCCGCGGCGGCCCGGTCGACGACCTCCCGCCCGTCCGGGAACGTGACGGCGAGCGGCTTCTCGACGTAGACGTTCTTGCCGGCGTCGATGGCGCGCAGCGTGAGCTCGGCGTGCGCGGCGGGAGTCGTCAGGTTCAGCACCGTGTCGACGTCCCCGCCGAGCAGGTCCTCGACGTCGACCGCCTCGGCACCGGGAAGACCGGCCGCGACCTCCGCCGCGCGGGAGGCGTCGAGGTCGGCGACCGCGGTGACGCGCACCGCCGGGTGGTCGCGCAGCGTGTCCAGGTAGGCGCCCGAGATGAACCCGGTCCCTACGATGCCGACGCGGTGCGGGTCGCCCACGACATCCCCCTCGTGATGACGGTGCGGACAGCGGGATGGGCGAGCACGTCGAGGCTGTGCCCCGGCGTCGTCACGACGATCCTCCCGGCACCCCACCGGCGCGTCCAGACCGCGGGACAGGTGACGGGCCGGTGCCACGGGTGCCACGGCCGGACCGGGTGGGTCGTGGTGGCCAGCACGTCGACCAGGTCGTCGTGCAGCACCCAGTACTGCTCGGTCACCAGGTCGAAGTCCCCGAGGCCCGCGGTGATCGGGTGCTCCCGGCCGAGATCGGTGATGTGCACCGTGTACGGCAGGTAGTTGTCCTCCTGCCCGCCCTCGCGCTCGCACGGCTCCTTGCCCGGATGCGTGACGAACTGGCCGCCCACCAGGTGCAGGTAGTCCGACGACGCGCGGAACGAGTCCGCGATCCCCCCGTGCCAGCCGGTGAACCCCGTGCCGGCCTCGACCGCCACGCGCAGCCCGGCCACCTGGTCCGGCGTGATCTCCGACATCGTCACGCACTGCACGACCAGGTCCGTGCCCGCCATCTCGGCGGCGTCGGCGTACACCTCGGTCGACTCCTCGACCCGCACGGCGTACCCGTTCTCCCGCAGGAAGGGGAGGAACAACTCGGTGGCCTCCACCGGCCGGTGGCCCTCCCACCCGCCGCGGACCACCAACGCTGTCGGTCGTGCCACGCTCACCCCCTGGCAGTCGCACTCCGCTCTGCACACTGCCCCGCTGGTGATCGATGGTCAAGATCGGGCGCGCGATCACCGCCCGGGACGGGAGCGTGAGCTGTGAGACGCAGCAGTTCCGTTTGCGCCGTTGGCCAGCGCGGGTAACCGCCGATCGGCCCACCACGAAGCGAGGAGAACCTGTGCGCGCGACGCTCATCTACGGTGCCGAAGACATCCGGGTGGAAGAAGTTCCCGACCCGGTCCTGCGGGAGACCACCGACGCGCTCGTGCGGGTGGTGCGGGCCTGCGTGTGCGGAAGTGACCTCTGGCCGTACAAGAGCCGGGACGCCACCGAGCACGGCGACCGGATCGGGCACGAGTTCGTCGGCGTGGTCGAGGAAGTCGGCTCGGAGGTCGGGACCGTGCGGCCGGGCGACCTCGTGATCGCACCGTTCCTGTGGTCCGACGGCACCTGCGACCGCTGCCGCGCCGGGTGGCAGAGCTCGTGCCGGCACGGTGGCGGCTGGGGCGCTCCCGGTGTCGACGGCGGGCAGGGCGAGGCGGTGCGCGTGCCGCAGGCCGACGGCACGCTGGTCAAGGTGCCCGGGCCGGTCGACGAGGCGCTGCTGCCGTCGTTGCTGACGTTGTCGGACGTGTTCAGCACCGGCCACCACGCCGCGGTCCGCGCGCGGGTGGAGAAGGGGTCCGCGGTCGTCGTGATCGGGGACGGCGCGGTCGGGCTGTGCGCCGTGCTGGCGGCCAAGCGGCTCGGCGCCGAGCAGGTGGTGCTGCTGGGCCGGCACACCGAGCGCACCGATCTCGGCCGGGAGTTCGGCGCCACGGACGTCGTGGCCGAACGCGGCGAGGAGGCGGTCGCAGCCGTGCGGAAGCTGACCGGCGGTGACGGCGCGGCCCACGTCCTGGAGTGCGTCGGCATGGAGGACGCCTTCGACACGGCGCTCGGCGTCGTCTCGCCCGGAGGTGTCGTGAGCCGCGTCGGCGTGCCGCAGTACGAGCGGGTTCCCTTCGGGGGCAAGACGTTCATGGCCAACCTGACGCTGACCGGTGGTGTCGCGCCGGCGCGCGCGTACATCCCCGAGCTGCTGCCGGACGTGCTGGAGGGCCGGGTGCAGCCCGGCCGCGTGTTCGACCGGACGGTCCCGCTCGACGAGGTGCCCGGTGCTTACCGCGCGATGAACGAGCGCAAGGCGCTCAAGGTCATGATCCGCCCCTGACCGGGCACTCGACACCGTCAGGAGCCGGCCGTGACCACAACGCCACCCCCGCACGTCCTCGTCCTGTTCGGCGCGTCCGGCGACCTCGCCCGGCGCAAGCTGTTCCCCGGCCTGTACCGGTTGCTGCGCGCGGGCCTGCTGCCCGCCGACTTCCGCGTCATCGGCTCGGGCCGGCACTCGCCGGGCACCGACGACGAGTTCCGCGACCGCGTCCGGGAGTCGCTCGGCGACCACGTCGACGACGACGTGTGGTCCCGGCTGGCCGCCCGCACCACGTTCCAGACCTCCGACAGCGACGACGGCGAGGCGCTGGCGGAGGCGGTCCGCAAGGCGCGCGCCGACCTCGGCGAGGACAGCCGCGTCCTGCTCTACCTGTCCGTGCCGCCGAAGGCCATGCGGCCCATGGTCGCGATGCTCGGCCGCACGGGCCTGGCCGAGGACGCGCGGCTGGTGCTCGAGAAACCGTTCGGCTGGGACCTCGACTCCTCCCGCGAGCTCAACGCCGCCGTGCACGAGGTGCTGGACGAGGAGCACGTGTTCCGCATCGACCACTTCCTGGGCAAGGAGGCCGTGCAGAACGTGCTGGCGCTGCGGTTCGCCAACGGCGTGTTCGAACCGGCCTGGCACCGCGGCCGGGTGCGGTCGGTGCAGATCGACGTGCCGGAGGAGATCGGCATCGAGGGCCGGGCGTCGTTCATGGAGTCCACCGGCACGTTCCGGGACATGATCTCCACCCACCTCAGCCAGCTGCTCGGGTTCCTCGCCTTCGAACGGCCGGCGCGGCTCGACCCCGCGTCGCTGGGGGCGGCACGGCTGGAGCTCTTCCGGGCGCTGCGCCCGTTCGACCCGGCGGAGGTCGTGTTCGGCCAGTACGAGGGCTACCGCGACGAGGACGGGGTCGCGGAGGACTCCGAGCGGGAGACGTTCGTGGCGTTGCGGGCGTGGGTGGACAACGACCGGTGGCGCGGCGTCCCGTTCCTGCTGCGCACCGGCAAGGCGATGGGCGCCACCCGCCGCACGATCACCGTCACGTTCACCGATCCGCCGCTCGACCTCTTCGACGGCGACGCCGGGACGCGCACCGAACTCGTGCTGGAACTCGGTGACGAGCCGGAGCTGACCCTCGACGTGCGGGCCAAGCACCCCGGACCGGGCCTGACGCTGGGCGGCGCGTCGCTGACCACGCGGCTCACCGACGACATGGACGGCGACCCGCTCGAAGCCTACGAACGGCTGCTCCTCGACGTGCTGCACGGCGACCGCACCCTCTTCACGCACGCGGACGAGGTCGAACGGCTGTGGGAGGTGTGCGCGCCGGTCCTGGACTCCCCGCCCGAGACCCGGCCCTACGCCCGGGGGTCCTTCGGGCCGGAGGCGGCGCTCGAGCTGGCCGGGGAGCGCGGCTGGCGCGTGGGCCCGGGCTGACCGGTCCTGCGCGGGCCACCCCGCCGACCAGGTCCTCGTCGCGCAGCCGGCCGGCGCACGGGTGGTCCTCTGGAACTCCACAACGGACAGTGCGAGGACGACAGCCGCCGCTGCTCGGCGATCCCGTCCCCGCGCGAACCCCGCTCGCCGGTCGGTTCGCACACCCGGATCGGTGATCCGTGTCGCGCGGCGGCCGTCCGGCTGCCATGTTTGCCGCGACGCCGGGTGGTCGATCCGTGCCGGAGCGGCCCACCCGTGTTGCGCCGCCCCCAGTCGATCCGCGGTTGAGAGGACCTGATGGCCGAGCACCCCGCCACGACCACCGACGCCGGCATCCCGGTGGAGAGCGACGAGCACTCGTTGACGATCGGCCCCGCCGGCCCGATCGTGTTGCAGGACCACTACCTCATCGAGCAGATGGCCCAGTTCAACCGCGAGCGGATCCCGGAGCGGCAGCCACACGCCAAGGGCAGCGGGGCGTTCGGCCGGTTCGAGGTGACCGCGGACGTCTCGCGCTTCACGCGGGCGGCCGTGTTCCAGCCCGGCACCACGACCGAGGTGCTGGCGCGGTTCTCCACGGTGGCGGGCGAGCGCGGCAGCCCCGACACCTGGCGCGACCCCCGCGGTTTCGCGGTGAAGTTCTACACCTCCGAGGGCGTGTACGACATGGTCGGCAACAACACGCCGATCTTCTTCATCAAGGACCCGATGAAGTTCCAGCACTTCATCCGTTCGCAGAAGCGCCGCGCGGACAACAACCTGCGCGACCACGACATGCAGTGGGACTTCTGGACGCTGTCCCCCGAGTCGGCCCACCAGGTCACCTGGCTGATGGGCGACCGCGGCATCCCCCGCACGTGGCGCCACATGAACGGCTACAGCTCCCACACCTACATGTGGGTCAACGCCGAGGGCGAGCGGTTCTGGGTGAAGTACCACTTCAAGACCGACCAGGGCGTGGAGTTCTTCACCCAGGACGAGGCGGACCAGCTCGCCTCCGCCGACACCGACTACCACACGCGCGACCTGTTCGAGTCGATCGCGCGCGAGGAGCACCCGAGCTGGACCATGTTCGTCCAGGTGATGCCGTTCGACGAGGCCGACGGCTACCGGTTCAACCCGTTCGACCTCACGAAGGTCTGGCCGCACGCCGACTACCCGCTCACCGAGGTGGGCAAGCTGACGCTGGACCGCAACCCCACCGACCACCACACCGAGATCGAGCAGGCCGCGTTCGAGCCGAACAACCTCGTGCCCGGCATCGGCGCGAGCCCGGACCGCATGCTGCTCGGCCGGTTGTTCGCCTACGCCGACGCGCACCGCTACCGCATCGGCGTCAACTACAAGCAGCTGCCGGTGAACGCCTCCAAGTCGCCCGTGCACAGCTACAGCAAGGACGGCGCGATGCGGTACACGCCCGTGTCGGACCCGGTGTACGCGCCGAACTCCAAGGGCGGGCCGCAGGCGGACCCGCAGCGGTACGGCCCGACGGCGAACTGGGGCGCGGAGGGCGACATGGTGCGCTCGGCCTACGTCGCCCACGCCGAGGACGACGACTGGGGCCAGGCGCGCACGATGGTCCGCGAGGTGCTGGACGACGACGCGCGGACGCGGCTGGTCGACAACGTCGTGGGGCACCTGCTCAACGGCGTGTCGGAGCCCGTCCTGGCCCGTGCCTTCGAGTACTGGCGCAACGTCGACGCCGAGATCGGCAAGCGCGTCGAGGAAGGCGTGCGGGCCAAGCAGGACGAGACGGACCCGAAGGCCGGGCAGCAGGCGAACCCCGCCCGCGAGAGCATGCAGCGCAAGGCCTGACCGCGGCCGCGGTGACCGGGCGGCCGCGTCCGGTCACCGTTCGGCCAGGCCCAGCTCCGAGCGGTGGGTCACGACCGCGTGGGCGACCTGGACCAGCTTCATGTTGAGGTCCTGGGAGGCGCGGCGCAGGACGTCGAAGGCCTTGTCCGCGGTGTGCCCGTGTCTGTTCATCAGGATGCCCTTCGCCTGGCCGATCACGTCGCGCGAGTCGATGGCCTGCCGCAGCTGGGCGCTCTGGACCTGCGCCCGCGTCAGCTTCTCCACCGAGGACAGCGCGAGCGTCGCGTGCGAGGCGAGCAGCAGCGCGAGCTCGTGGGCGTTGGCGGGCAACGACTCCGGGTCGCGCGCGTAGATGTTCAGCGCCGCGATCGGCTCGGGCGAGCGGTTGTCCGGCAGCACGGCGGTGGCCAGCACCGCCCGGTAGCCGAACTCCGCGGCGGCGGGACCGAACTCGGGCCACGACGGCTCGTGCGCCAGGTCGTCGCACCGGACGTACCCCGGGCCCCTTCCCTCGGCCGCGGTCAGGCAGGGCCCCTCGCCGAACTCGTACTGCAGCTCGTCCAGCTCCAGCGCGGACGAGCCGCTGTGCGCCAGCGTGTGACACCGCCCGTCCTGCCGGAACGTGAACGACGCCAGGTCCGCGCCCGGTATCACCTCGCGCGCCGCCTGCACGACCTGGTCGAGCACCTCCTGCACGGTCGACGCGGCGAGCAGCGCCTGCGTCAGCCGCGCGAACTGGTCAGCCAGCAATCCCGCGGAGGAGTCTCCCGCGTACCCCACGAACTCGGCCTTCTCCCGGGCCCAGCCAGTCTCGCCACCCACGCTTCCCCGCCACCTCCACGGCCGTCGGCATCCCCGTAGATCGAACCACCCCGGCACCACGGCTGCCTGACGAGCGCAACGGCGTTGGGCCGGACGGGTGGTGTTCGCCGGCGGCGGCCCGGCCGTCGGGCAGGTGACCGGTCCGCCCCGCACGATGGCAGCGGGCAGAGCCGCCGCCCCGGCCGTTCCCACCTCCGCACCCGCGGAGTCTCCCCCGGTCCCCGCGGCTGCTCCGGCCCGCGCCGGCACCGCGACGGCCAGCCGGCGCGGCACGGCCCACAGCCCCGGACCCGTCCCTCTCCCGGCTCGGTCCGGGGCTGTGGCCCCGCTGGTGCGCGTGCCGGGGCCGTCAGCCGCCGGCCGGGGCGCTGCTCAGCACGACCAGCACGTCGTCGTGGCGCAGCTCGCCCACGGCGGGGTCCTCCACCCAGATCCGCCGGCCCTCCCGGAAGACGGCCAGCACCTCGCTCCCGCACGCCAGCGGCGAGCTGCCGATCTCGTCGCGCGCGACCGGGCGCCGCAGCACGGTCCACTCCGGCTGCGGGTGCCGTTCGTGCGGAACGCGCGCCATCGCGCGCGACCACTCGCCGACCCCTTCGGCGGCCAGGACGTGGTCGGCGCCGAGGAACTCGATGAGCTCGCGCAGCTCCTCGCTCCTGACCACGGTGGTGATCGTGGCGTCCTCGTTGACGCTGCGCACGACCGAGGTGATCCGCAGGGCCAAGGCGTCGTCGGTCACGGCCACGACGACGTGGTCCGAGGTGTGCGCCCCGGCCGCCCACAGCACGTCGAGCCGCCAGCCCTCGCCCACCACGGCGCGCACACCGTCCACTTCGGCCTGGGCGACGCGTCCGGGGTCGGAGTCGACGACGGTGAAGTCCGTCGCGTGACCTGCGGCGAACAACGTGCTCAGGACGACGCGGCCGCGGGTGCTGTAACCGACGAGCACGGCGTGTGAGCGCATCCGGCGTTCCTCATCCCGGGGAGGGCGGGTGCCGGCCGCTTTCGCCGTCGGCCGGCACCCGGATCTCCCCGTGGTGGCTGTGGTGCGGACGCCCGCCCCGACCGGTGGCGTCCGCCTCGTCATTCTGCGGGAAACCCGCGCGGTGCAACCTTGCGAGGCCCTTTCGATCAGCACCCGCCGGGCCTCACCCGGCGCAGATCGTGCAGAGGTGCGGTCCCAGCCGCCGGTCGAGCCCCGTCCAGCCGGCCTGGGCCGCCTGCAGCCACAACAGGTCCCAGGCGAACAGACCGGTGGCGGTGGTGCGGCGCGACCGTCCACAACCGTCGCAGACGAGGACGGTGCCCTGGACGCCGTCGCCGGTGAGGGGCATGCCTGTCACGACTCGCGGAGCCTCTCGTCGTACCGGGACGGACGCCGCCGCGTCGCCGCGGCGGGCGCCCGACCTTCCCCGAGCGCGCTCGGACGCGCGCCCACCGCGGGCCATCACCCGCGGCGACCAGCATGCACGACACTTGCACTGTGCAACCTTGCGAACTCCTTCCGAAGGCACGCGGCGGTGCGTCGATGCCGTCACCATGACAACGTGGTGGCAGCGGCACCGGACACCAGTGAGGAAAAGCAGGTCATGGAACTCTCCGTGCTGCTCGTGGACGACGACGAGCGCATCCGCCAGGCACTCGGGCTCGCGCTCGCCGACGAGGGGTTCGACGTCGAGGAGGCCGTGTCCGGGGAGGACGCGCTGAGCCGGCTCGACGGCGACACCTTCGACGTCGTCCTGCTCGACCTGATGCTGCCCGGAGTGGACGGTCTGCAGGTCTGCCGGAGGCTGCGCGCCCAGGGCGATCTGCCGATCATCATCGTCACGGCCCGCACCGACACGCCGGACGTGATCGCCGGGCTGGAGGCGGGCGCGGACGACTACGTGACCAAGCCCCTCGTCGCGAGCGAGCTGGCCGCCCGCATCCGGGCGCTGCTGCGCCGCCGCGGCGGGCCCCGCGAGAACACCTCCCACCGGGTGGAAGACCTCGAGATCTGGCCGGACGAGGGCGTGGTCCAGCGCGGCGGCGAGGAGATCCGCCTCACCCGCACGGAGTTCCGGCTGCTCGCCGAGCTGGCCGCGGCCGGCGGGCGGATCGTGACCAGGGAGCAGCTGCTCCAGCGGGTCTGGGGGTACGACTACTACGGCGACACGCGACTGCTCGACGTGCACGTCCGCCGGCTGCGGACCAAGGTCGAGCACAACCCCGACGACCCGGTGTTCGTGCTGACCGTGCGGGGCTCCGGGTACAAGATCGGCCCGCCGAGGTGATGCTGCGCCGGCCGTCGCTGCGCTGGCGCGTCGCCGCCACGCTCGGGCTCGGCTCGCTCCTCGTCACGAGCCTGCTCGCCGTCGCGACGTGGAACCTCGCGTCGGAGTACATGCTGCGGCAGCGCGTGCAGGCGACGACCCGCCAGGCCGAGGTGAACCTGCGGCTGGTCGAGGACGCCGTCCGCACCAACTCCGACGGGCTCACCGAGCTGCTGACCGGTCTCACCACCAACCCCGACTCGACGATCATGCTGTTCCGCGGCGACGAGGTGCTGACCTCCGGACGGCAGGTGGATCCCGCCGTCGTGCCCGGCGCCCTGCTCGCGCTGGCCCGCGACGGCACCGCGGGCCGGCAACGCCTGCGGGCCGACGGGATCCCGGTGCTCGCGATCGCGCAGCCGCTGGCCGAGGGGCAGGGCGTCTACGTGGAGCTCTTCCAGCTCGCCCAGCTCGACCGCACCTTCCGCTTCCTCAGCGGCCTGCTGATCGGCGGCACGGTGCTCAGCGGCCTGATCGGCGTGGCGCTGGGGTTCTGGGCCGGCCGGCGCGCGCTGCGGCCGCTGACCGAGCTCACCGCGGCGGCCTCGCGCATCGCCGGCGGCGACCTGAAAGCGCGGCTGCCGGACCAGGCAGACCCCGACCTCGAGGCGCTGGCGACCACGTTCAACACCACCGCCGACGCGCTGGAGCAACGCGTGCTGCGCGACGCCCGGTTCGCGGGCGACGTCAGCCACGAGCTGCGGTCGCCCCTCACGACGATGGTCAACGCCGCGGCCGTGCTGCGCCGCCGCCAGGCGGAGCTGCCCGGCACGACCGGCAAGGCGCTGCACCTGCTGACCTCCGAGGTGGACAGGTTCGCCCGCATGGTCGTCGACCTGATGGAGATCAGCCGCGCGGACCAGGACGCGGACCGCGCCGACCTCGAGCCGCTCGACGTCGGCGACCTCGTCCGGGGTGCCGCCGGCACGCGCCTCGGCGACGACGTCGAGGTCGTGGTCGGGCCACCGGCGCCCGTCGTGCTCGGTGACCGCCGGCGGCTGGACCGGGTGATCGGCAACCTGATCGAGAACGCCGAGCGGCACGCGGGCGGCGCCGTGCGGCTGGCCGTGCTGCACCGCGCCGGGCACGTCCGGCTGGAGGTCGACGACGCCGGTCCCGGTGTGCCGCGCGACATGCGGCTGCAGGTGTTCGAGCGGTTCACCCGCGGCACCAGGGCGGGCAGCCGCGGCGCGGACACCGGCAGCGGGCTCGGCCTCGCGCTCGTCGCCGAGCACGTCCGCCGCCACCACGGCGAGGTGTGGGTCGAGGACCGGCCCGGCGGCGGGGCGCGGTTCGTCGTCGAGCTGCCGGAGGCACAGGCATGAGAACCGCCCTGCTGGCAGCGCTCGTCCTGCTCGCCACCGGCTGCGGTGTGTCCACTCAGGACCAACCGGAGCCGATCGGCACGCCCGCGGTGTCGGGCGG